>JAKLEG010000551.1 GCA_022703175.1 Myxococcota bacterium
TGCCTTCGGTAAACACCAGCACGTCCCGGCTCGGGTCTAATCCCAATGTTTTGTAGGATACGCTCTCCAGCGGATCCAAGCCGAACTTGACCTTGAGGTTTTCGCGCAAGCGTTTCACCGCATCGGTCCCGGCATTCCGAGTCGCGCGCAACACAAAACCAGCACTACCATCCACCAGGCCCTGCACACTCGGAATGCTCACCACCACAGCCGCATCTGGAGCCGCAAATTCCAGCGCAGTCGTCGGCAGCTCAACGTTTTCGCAGCCGCGACAGGAAAGTCCCAAGACCAAGAGGACGAGCAAGCCCACGCGCAACGATGTGATTCTCATGCGCCGCTTGCTACCACAGCAAACAAGCTGTTGACAGGCCGAACCCCGCTTGCTAAAGGCCTACCTCCTTGGTGACCTAGTACCGCGCACGGCTTCGGTACGTTAGAGGGCCCAAGACCGGTGGGGCTGTAGCTCAGCTGGGAGAGCGCCTGAATGGCATTCAGGAGGCCGACGGTTCGATCCCGTTCAGCTCCACCAATTCTTTCCCTCTACATGATGTCCATAGTGCAACAGTGACGCCTTTGCGTGAAGTGCTGGTGCGTCCCGCTCGCCTCAACCTAGGCTTTGAGCGCCTCCGCCACCGCCGCGCTAAGCGGCGTTGTGGGTCGACCGATGAGCTGACTCAAGGTGTGGGAGTCGTCGAACAGCCCGCCCTTGGCAGCACCTGTGTCAGACTCCGAAAAAATGCCGGCCACAGGCTCCGGAAAGCCCGCACTCACCAGCGCAGCCTTGTACTCTGCCTCTGGCAAGTTCTTATAGACAATATTCTTCCCCGATTGACGGCTGATTTCCGCAACGAGTTCCGTAAGCGTGTAGGCCGCGTCGCCTGCGAGTTCGTAGATCGACTGTGGCTGTTTGTCCTTAAGCAAAACAGCCGCCGCGGCAAGTGCGTAGTCGGCCCGTGTCGCCGAGGCGATCCGCCCACTTCCTGCGCTGCCAAGAAAAGCCCCGTGCTGTAAGGCAGGCGGAATGCTTGCCGTGTAATTCTGAGTGTACCAGCCGTTGCGCAACAGCACGTACGCGACCCCTGACGCCTTGAGATAATCCTCCGTCTGCTTGTGCTCTGCCGCCAACCCCAAAGGCGAGGTGTCGGCATGCAAGATGCTGGTATAGACCACAAGCTTCACCCCTGCCTTACGCGCGGCGTCGATCACCGCGCGGTGCTGAATGAAACGCTTGCCTACCTCACTGGACGAAACCAGCAACAGCTTGTCGGCTCCTCGAAAAGCCTGAACCAACGTCTCAGGGAGGTCATAGTCTGCCTTGCGGACCTGCACACCAAGCGCCAACAGATCCTTGGCTTTCTCTGGGTTGCGCACCGCAGCGACGATCTCGTGCGCGGGTAACTTCTGCAAAAGGTTCTGAACAACGAGGTGGCCTAGTTGGCCCGAAGCACCGGTAACAACGATCATGACACAGCTCCTTGATGACTCGTAACCGAAATGGTTACGAAAAAGTTTAAAAAAAGTACTGTTATGAGGTCGACTTTACGCTCTCCACGAGGGCGGCGATGGTTGTACGCTGTAAATCCTTCTCCAGAGCCAGTTGGGCTGATTTGAAATGCCCTTCAAGCACCACCTGAATCGCCCGCCCCACCGGACAACGTGGGTTCGGGTCGGAACTGTGCATCGGAAAGATAGAGCCCCCATCAACTGCGGCCAACACCTCTCGCAAGGTGATCTGTTTGGCGGCCTTCAACAGTTGCCAGCCTCCCCCTGGTCCCCCCTGCGAGCTGACGAGTTTCGCCGCCCTGAGATTCGCCAACAGCCGCCGAATCACCACCGGATTGGTGTTGACACTCCCAGCAATAAACTCCGACGTGACCGGCTCCGAGCCGCAGTACGCCAGAAGCGTGAGCACGTGAATGGCAACGGTGTAGCGACTGCTGTTCTTCATCATCAACCCTATGCGTAACAACATTAGTTACAGAAAACAAATCTGTCAAGGCTAGATCACCCACCTGCATGCCTCGCAAGTGCGGCAACCGTCTGCATCATGCAATTGCTGCCACACCCGACCCAGGCCGAAAATTGCACTGCACGTTGTGGTTGCGGCCTAGACCGAATCGCTCAGCGTTATAAATAGATCAATGTTTTTTGAGAACCTACATGCGACCTGGGCACGTCGCTTTGGCGCGTTCACTTATTGTGTCGACCGGAACGATGCTTCTCATGTTAGCGCCCCTGGCACCCACAGGTACCGCTACCGCGCCCGGCCCCGGTTAAATGACACCTCCGGGTCGAGGCTGCACCCAAGACGCTGCACCATTCCCCCCGACCGACGTCGCGAGCGCATATGGCATGCCAGATGCAATGCCGGCGACAGTCGCAGCCTTACACGACAGTGGCGCGGACGGGCGTTGAGATGTCGTCGAGGATCTAAACGCGAAAGGTCAACTATTGAGAGCAGCGCTCCGCACAAGTCGACGATCCGCAGTTGCACTTGTTCTGCGTGTGGGTCGAGGGCTGACAGTAACAAAGCGTGGCACAGCAATCGGTGGGGGCATCTGGCATATCGATGACACCAGCGGCATAGGCTGCAACCGCACCGCTGCCATCCAAGCCGGAGATATGTACGTCCAACTGGTTCTGCCATTCAAACGACGGAAGTGTCAGCGGACCGTTTGTCACCTGCTGCTCGCCGCCCGCCAGTCGCTCGCCGTTGCTGCGCACCACCACCGAAAATGTCACAACCTGGGGTGGAGGTATTTCGTTGGCGGGCGCCACCAGCTGAACCTGAACGGCACCTTCGCTGCCGCATCCTGCAAGCCAAAGCGTCACGCCAATACCAAGACAGACCGATGCGCTGACGTCATGCAACATGATAGAGGTAATCAATATGTGGATGAGGGTTTTCATGGTCGGGTGCTGCATGCTAACCGCCCCGACGCTGTTCGCCAAGCAGGTTGAGGTGCTGGTCGCCTGCCCTGACGATGCCCAGGCAGGCGAGGCCGTGCGCGCGCTCACACAGCTGTTAGTCACCACTGGCTTGGAGCCGCGAGAAGTCCGTGATCAACGCAGCCGCCCATGTTGGAACGAAGCTCGCAAGCAACTGCGTGAGCAAATGACGCAAGCGGAGAACGCCTTCGAACGCCTAGAGATGGACACCGCCCAGCGCCACGCCCAACAAGCCATCGGCCATTTCCTGGGAGCACAAGCGCTCTTGGACGAGCGCGACGTTTATTTGCGCGCACGTATGCTACTCGCCTGGATTGCACTCGAGTCACGGCAAACCAGCAGCGCCAATGAGCATTTCGCCGAGGCGGTGGCAGTCTCCCCCAAGTTCACACCCGATCCAGAGCGCTACCCGCCGCCGGTCTGCAATGCCTTCGCGGCTTTCAAGAAAAACCGTCGCAACAAGACCTCGTCGCTCACAATCCAAAGCAACCCTATGGGTGCGAACCTCATAGTCGATGGCGAGGCCCGTGGAACAACGCCTGCGCGTCTCGACGATCTGGGCCCTGGATGGCACTTCGTCGAGTTGCAGCTTCCTGGGTTCGCGCCAAGCTTCACGAGTCTGCGAATGCCGGCCACCAACACCCCCCTGCTCACGTTGGGACCGGCTTGGCCACAACCGTCCGCGCATACGGCCCGGTTGGATCTCGCAGTCGCCGCCAACGGCGTAACCCGCATCGCCGTACGCCGGCCGGGTGGCGCACTCGCCGAATCATTGGCCACCGACGCTGCGTCGGGAGGCATTGCAGCACTCGCGACGCCCCTCAGTCAGGCGTTGGGTCGCGTGGACGACACCTTGGATATCACGAACGGCGATGCCGTTTGGTGGCAGAATCCGTGGGTGTGGGCCGCCGCCGCCGCGGTAGTTGCGGGTGGCACCGCCGCAGCGCTCGTGGTCACCAAGGATGATCGCGCTACGGTGACGGTGCAGCCCCCGCCGCGGTAAACCGCACCACTCGGGTGGTCGTTTCGCCAGCCTCGATCATCACTTCCAATTGCCGCTTTTCGCCCGAGGGTCCCTCCAGCTCCACAACGTGCTGGCCAGCATTCAGCTTGAGTTCGCGAATCGGCGTGGTCTTGGCTAGCCGCTCGCCATCTACCCGCACGTGGGCCCAAGGCACCGCATTCAGGCTCAAGTAACCGGTTTCAGCCTTGCGCACCGGGGCCGAGCGCGGCGTTCGATTGGGTCGAGGCAACGCACCACCACTGGGTTTTTGTTTCGTGCCCTCAGCCTCTTCAG
>JAKLEG010000552.1 GCA_022703175.1 Myxococcota bacterium
TGGAGGCGGTCCGGCGCGAGCAATCAGCCAAGGAACGTGCGCAAGCCGAAGTAAAGCAAGGCAAAGAAGACCTGCGCGAGGTGAACGCACAATTGCAAATTGCCCTCAAAAAGGCCGAAGGCGAATCGGTCAAGGCCAACGCGGCCGCTGATAAGGCGCGGCAAATGGCGGCGTCGCTTCAGGAGGCCAACACCCGACTCTCCAAGCTGTTGGCTGCGGAGCGCGAGCGCGCCGAAAAACTTGAACGCGAGCGCCGCAAGATCACCACCGAGTTGCGCTAGCGCTGATACAACTCCAGCACGACATCGATAGGATTGGGGTGGATCGCCCACGGGCTACCCTTGTCGAACATCTCCGACGCCACCGCATAGGCAATATGTGCCACGCTCGGATGAAACACATGCGTGTAGCGGTCACCAAAGACCGCCTTCATCGGCTTGGCCGTGCTTTCAGGTACCGTCCGATCCTGGCCACCATAGAACCCAGCGAGGCGGATGTTGGTTTGGTTGTGAATCACGCCCAGATTCAACGGCTCAAGATCCTGGGCCGCAGGCAACACACCGTCGTCACCCACCCCCTTCAGCCATAGGTCGAGCATGAAACGCGCAACATCCACCGGAATCGGATAATCGGCGCAGTTCTCGGGCGAAAGCCAATAGGCACCAGCCAGCTTGCGACGCTCGAAGGTATTTAGGTCGGTCGGAGACTTGGCATTGCTGTGCTTCGGATTCTTCCAACCTTCGACAAAATACCCGAACCGCGTCTTGATGAAGGCGGTGTTCAGTGGAATATCGATGCCGGTGCGCAGCTGTGTGCTGGTGATATAACCGGTCGCGAGATCCGCCAACGCAAAGTTCGCGTTCAGCAACGATTCTGGCAGCAACGTCACGAGCCCACCAACCAACTTGCAGGGACGACCGTCAACGGGAGCGACAAAAGTGTAGGCCACTTGCACGCGAGCGTCGGCCTTTTGCGGGTACTTGGCCAAATAGGCGAGCATCGGCATACCCGCACCACAATAACCTTCCAGAATGAGCTTTCGCCGACCCGCGTGTTCGTAAGCCGCATCCACCATCGCATCGAGCGTGTCGAGCGACTCTTTGAGCGTATAGCCCTTAAGTGAGCGTTTCCGGCCGCGTTGTTCCATGGCGTAAATGCCAATGCCGCGCTCCAAAAATGGTTTGTAGAGGTTAGCCTCGGGCAGCAAACGAAAGACCAAGTCGCCGAACGGGATGAAGCCCCCGACGTGAAACATCGGCGGCTGCGGACCTGTGTCGCGCGTGGGTGGAATGTAAGTCAGGCGGAATGGCCCCGTTTCCATCAGCACGGTTTCGCCGGTAAAGGTAGCTGAGCCGTACAGCTTCTTGCCCAACGAATGCACCGTTTTTGCATACCGGACGCCTGCAGTGGCGCGCTCGGTGACTTCGAACATGCTTTCGCGCAGTGGTTTTTTTCCGTGCAACGCATCAACAAGCGGCTTGGTGATGCCGGATTCGATCAACCGCAAAGATTCCACCGTCGGCGTCACCCCGGCCTCGACGAACTGACGTGCCAGATAACTGTTCATCGACAGCGTGCGAAACAACTCTTGCACGCCGTAGCCGTAGTACTCGGTGCTGCGGTGCATCACCTCGCGCCCCAGCCCCATCACCTGTTCCATCGCTTTGCTGAACCCAAAATCGAGGTTCTTGTCCACGGCGTCCTCCAGCGAATGATGCGCGCAACCAGGACCAATCTACGACATGGCCGAGGCCACGAGGTCTCCGGAATCTCTTAACACCCGTGCCCTGCCCCCGCCAAGCGGCCCGCCCATGAAGGCGCAGTCGGGCGCCCATGCTGCAGCGCAGCAATGCGTGCGCGCCAACACCGAAGCTTCAGTTCTTGGCTGTTTTGGCTCGCCGCCGTACGTAACGTTTCTTGTCGAGGAAATAGGTATCGCCCAAGAATGACGCGAGTTCTTCGGCTCCAGCGCCAATCTGCCACTCACGCACCGCCAGGATTTCAGCCGCTCGCAGCTGGATACGCGGCCCGACGCTCTCATCCAACACCAGCTCGCCAAGTTTCGCAGCGACCGTAGCCGCAACCTCACCGGTGAGTTGCCCGGCATCGGCAGCCTTGTCTACGCAATCCATCACGGCCCAGCGCACCTCGTCGGCATGATCGTGCAAAAACGGCACCAACGCCGGCAAGACACGCGGATCTGCCAGGTTCTCCTCGACTTGAACCACCAGCTGCTGCTTGGCGTCACCCGAACGATAGTCGTCGGGGCCATACGTGGTGAGGGTTTGGAGAAAGAACCGTACAGCCTCCGCGTCTCCGGTGATGCGTCGATAGGCCCGCAGAGCATAGGTGAGCTGCGTCTCGGTTTGGATATAGTCCCGCAAAGGTTCGATCGCGTCCTGGTCTTTGTCGACCAGTGCCTCCTCTAACCATTGCTTTTCATCCTCGTCGGCAATCGCTCCAGACGCGTTACTGGCGAAGCGCTTGAGCGCACCGCGGATAGCGGTTCTTGTGCCCTCCGACAGAAGCCGCTGCATCTCCTTCATTCGCACGTCGGGCTGCGCGAAAGGATTGGACGCAAGTTTTGCGATCTTATCGATCTTCTTCTCGGTCAATGGGCCTTTGCCAAACAACTCCAACAATCCCATGGCGTGTCGCTCCAGGGTGCGTCAGTACCAACAAGCTGCCTCCACGTAAACAACTGAAGCGCCTTGCTCCGCCGCACAAAGGCCCTTATGACCGCCCTATTATGATGGGCTCACATCCCAGCGCCCCGAAACGCACCTGGCAACACCTGACGCGTGCTGTGCTGCGGATCTTGACCGCGCGGGTGACACCCACCGGCGTCGGGTGGGCCGTCTTCGTCGGTGTCATCATTGGCACCACGCCGTTTATTGGCTTGCAACTTCCGATCACGCTGGTGATCTGTGCGCTGTTGCGCCTCAACCCCGCCATCACCTACCTGGCCGCCAACATCTCTCTCCCCCCAGTGATTCCACTGCTCGCGTACGGCAGCATCCAAACGGGGTACGGGCTATTGCACCATCGATTCCTAAGCTACGACGAAGCCATGCTCCTGGTGCAAGACCCCTGGTCGTGGGGAAAAGCCTGGACGTTCGGGCGCACCTGGGTGTTGGGCTCCATCATATTTGGGGCAGCCCTGGGCACACCGCTCGGACTCATTGCAGGCATGGGGATGTTCTTGTATCGCCGCCGTCATCCGCTCCCGAACGATCTTGTGGGTGACGCGATGGCCCGCGTGGCCCGCCATTTCAAATCGGTGTCGCGTTTTTCGCATGGCTACGTGCAGGGGAAATTCCGCCACGACCCTATTTATCGCCAGCTCGCAACGTTGGGCCCCTTCGTCGGCCCTGTTGTAGATGCCGGTTGCGGGCGCGGCCACACCGGATTCTTGCTGTCCGAACTTCAGGCAGGTCTCGAAGGCTTGGGGTTCGACTGGGATGCCGACAAAATTCGGGCCGCGAAAAGCGTTGCGGCGGCCTACCCGGGCTGGCACTTCGTCGTTGCAGACATGGCGTTGGACGAGTTTCCAAGCTCGCGCACGCTGCTCATGCTGGATGTTCTGCACTACCACTCACTGGCAACCCAGGAGAGCATCTTGGCACGCGCCGCCGAGTCGCTGCTGCCTGGGGGCCGTCTGCTCCTGCGCGAAGTGGATGGTGCCCGCGGTCTCCGGACACACATCACCCGCTGGCAGGAACAACTCGGCCGCTCGTTCGGAATCAACCTTGGACGAACTCTGGTATTTCGCCCCACCACAGAGATCCGGGCGCGTTTGGAGCAGGCCGGTCTGCGCGTCACCACGATCGACAGCTTCGACGGAACGCCCCTTGCGAACGTTTTGTTGATCGCCGAAAAGTCTGCCGCCGACGTACCACCGACGACATCTCCGGCTCTGCCATAGCACACAGGAGGCACCATGCTCGAAGGTAGCACTATTATCCTCGGCGTCTCTGGCAGCATCGCCGCGTACAAGGCTGTCTACCTCCTACGCCGTTTGGTGGAAGCAAGTGCAATCGTGCACCCCATCCTGACTCAAGCAGCCACCCGTTTCGTCGCGCCACTGTCCTTCTCGATCTTGTCTGGCCACCGCGCCGTCGTCGACATGTGGAGCGCCTCCGAGGCGGGCGAAGTGAACCACGTCGAGTTGGCTCACAAGGCCGACCTGCTACTGCTGGCACCTGCCACGGCCGACTTGTTGGCGCGCGCGTGCCATGGTCGCGCC
>JAKLEG010000553.1 GCA_022703175.1 Myxococcota bacterium
GTTGCTGTTCTTCAACTGGCTCAATCCGGCGGCTGCCAAAGGGAATAGTCTGCAGGGCGCCGCCGACCAGTTAAGTTTGCGACGTGCAGTTTGGGTGCTTACCACCGCGGTGGCTGATACGGCCGGGGCACCAGCGGATGTGGCGTTTGATGCTGCCCGGGTAGGTTTTTTGGGGCACTCGCAGGGGGCGAACGTAGGCGCGTTGGCGATGGCGCTCGAACCGCAGGTGGGCGCCGCCGTGTTTTCTGGCGCGGGGGGTGGCTTACTGGATAGCCTGGCCGACAAAACCACGCCCTATCTAATGGCCAACATTGTGCGTCTGCTGTTGGCCGACCCAAGCGCGAGTGATTTCCGCGTGCATCCGGCGTTGAGCCTCATTCAGGGCTATCTCGACGACATTGAACCGACAAACTATGGCCGCCAGGTAACCGTGGCGCCGTTGCCAGGATCGGTGGCCAAGAACCTGCTGCAAATCGTGGGTTTGGGGGACACCTATGCGCCCAACCGCACTGCCAAGAACCTGGCCTACCGCTGGGCCCCTGAGGATCGCGATCGCTTGAATCTTGGCATCTACGTTGGTGGCACGGGGACTGATTTCCTTGGGGCCACCGACCCGGTGGCGACACCGCCGGTGAAAGAAAATTTTAACGGCCCGAGTAACATCGCGCGCACCGTGGTGGTGAGCGTTCATGCGCCCAGCCCCGGCAACGATGGCCATTTTGTGCTCTTCGACGATCCGGTGGCCGAGCGGCGCGCTGTCGCGTTTCTGAGCGATTTTCTCGCTGATCCGACCACCCCTCCGACCGTGATTCCGTAAGGCCTCCGGGCTTTCGCAGAATCGAGGACGTACATCCCGTGGCCGTAGCTGTTGTGAATTCTAAAGGCGTGCGTCGTGTTCGGGCTGGGCACCCGTGGGTCTACAAGAGCGATGTTGTCAGTTGCGACAGCACCACCGCTGGCGCTGTGACCGTCTTGGATGAGCGTCGTAAGTTGCTCGGCACGGCGCTACTGTCACCCAATTCGACCATCTTGTTGCGGCTGGTGTCGCGAGTCGACGTGTCACTCAATCGGGAGTTTTGGTTGGCGCGCGTGCACGGTGCTTACATGCGCCGCTTGCGCTATTGCGGCGATCGGGATGCGTACCGCGTGGTGCACGGCGAGGCCGACTTGTTGCCCGGCGTCTTTGTTGATCGCTACGCCGACGCGCTCGTTTTGCAGACCACCTGTGGCGGCGCCGATGCCTTCGAATCCACGCTGGTGTCGGTGTTGCAAGAGGTCGTGCAACCCAAGATTCTGGTTGTGCGCAACGACGTGAGTGCGCGGCGCAAAGAGGCGCTTAACCAGGAGTCGCGCATCGCCGTGGGGGGGCCCGGGACGCTTGTTACCTATCACGAGGGGCATATCGCGCTGACGATCGACTTGTTGGCTGACCAGAAGACTGGGGCGTTCCTCGATCAGTCGACCAACCACGTGCGGGCTGGGGAGCTAGCCCATGGACGTGCGTTGGATTGCTTTACCTATCATGGGGGGTTTGCGCTGCAGTTGGCCTCTCGGGCTGAGCACGTGATGGCCGTGGATCAATCGAAATTGGCATTGTCGAGGGGGCAAGAGAACGCACGGTCGGCGGGCTTGACCAATTTGGAGTGGCTGGCCGCCGATGTGTTGGAGCTGCTGCCGCGACTGGTCGCCCAAAATGAACGTTTTGACACCGTGGTGCTGGATCCACCGGCCTTTGCCAGCACGGCCAAAACCTTGGATGCGGCCCTTGCGGCCTATCAACAGGTGAACGCACGGGCGCTGAAGCTGCTCCATCCGAACGGCCTGTTCATCACCTGCTCGTGCTCGGGTCGCATCACGGCTGCGATGTTCGAGGAGATGCTCGGCGCGGCGGCTGCCGATGCGCGCCGAAGTGTGCAGATTTTGGAACGTCGGGGCGCAAGCCTTGACCATCCGGTGCTAACCGACGTGCCCGAGACCGAGTACTTGAAGTGCCTGATCTGCGCGGTTAGTGAATAACCTTGCCGCCATCGATCACCAACGTTTGGCCGGTGATGAAGCTCGACAGCGGCGACGCCAGAAACAAGATGGCCTTGGCCACCTCTTGGGGCTCGCCCCAGCGTTTGAGGTAAGCCTCTGAGGCCAAGCGGCGTTGCTCCTCCACCGTGAGACCCTCGAACCAACCGGTTTTGATGTTGCCCGGTGCCACGGCGTTGGCGCGAATGCCGGAGGCGCCATAATTCAGAGCCACGTCGCGCATCAGTCCCAAGAGCGCGGCCTTGGCTTCGGTGTAGGGCGTGGCTTTGTGTCCCGACAACGCCGGGGTGGAGGAGACATACACCAGTGTGCCGCTCTTCTGTTTGATCATCGTTGGCAGCACGGCATGGGTAACGTTGCGAGCGCCGCCGACGTCTACCCGCGCGACGGTGTTGAACCATTCTTCGAGTTTCTCGGCCGGCATTTCATGCAGCGGCGTATCCCAAAGACGTGATTCGACGGGGTAGCCAGCGTTATTCACGACGATGTCGATGCGTCCAAGTCCAAATGCCAATACCTCATCGAGCATCAAGCCCACTGAGCGACGGTCAGCCACGTCAGCTGCTACGCCGAGGCTGCGCACATGGTGTGACTGGTGCAGGTGCTGAGCGACCTTTTCGGCTGCATCGCGGTCACGACTGACGACGATCACGGCACAGCCGTAGCGGGCGAGTTCTTCGGCGGTGGCCAGGCCAATGCCCCGGGTACCTCCCGTGACGACGGCAATCTGTTCAGCCAGGCCGGCGATGCATGTGCGATGCCCCGAGCTCATCGCTGCAACTTCCTATGTCGCGTGGTGTTCATGCACCACATGATAGGTCAGATAGAGCTCATCGCCCACTCGCGAAAGCTCCGTGAGGCTGAGCGACTGCCGTGTGGCGATGGTCAAACCATTACCGCCGATCAGGCCTGGTGCGTGCTCACCACCCAAAAGTGTAGGTGCCACGGTAAGATACAAGCCGGTTACCAGGCCCACATCCAGAAAAGCACCGTTGGTTTGCGCACCTCCTTCTAGCAGGACGTGGCGAACGCCTTGTTGGGCGAGGCGCAGCAAGAGGGCGTGCGGCTGGATGCGCTCTCCATCGAAGCTCCAAACGTCGTAGCGATGGGCGCCCCTATGGTTACGTGCGCCCGCGGTAGTGGTGGCCAAGATCCGTTGAGAGGCGAGCGGATCGTTGAGGGCCCGGCAGGCGGGATCCACGCGGCCGCTGGCAGAGAGCACGACCTGCAACGGTGACGCGGTGCGACCGGCCTGTTGGCGTTGAGCTTGCAGCGCAGGGTCTTTGACCGCAAGCGGCGGATTGAGCGCGCGGATGGTTTCGGCACCTACGAGCACGGCGTCGGTTTGAGCGCGCAGTCGCTGCATTCTCACGCGATCTTCAGGCTGGGTGAACCTGGGATACTCGCGACTCGCGGAGCTGGTGCGGCCATCGGCGGTCATGGCCATGAGGAGCCAAACCTCGGGGAGGCCCGCCAGCATCAGTGGCAGTCGTCGCAGCCGCAATCGTTGCTCTGATGGATAAGATCGCGCAATTCTTTGGCGGCATGCGGTTCGCCAGCGGCGCCCCATGTGGCGGCTTCGGCGCGGTGCGAGCGTCCATAGGGCACGTTGTGGCACGGATGCACGGCGTCGATAAACGCGACCGCGGCGTGGGCACCGAGTTTTTCTACCAACGTGTCTGCAATGAGTTGGCCGGCATCCTCCTGCAAGATCATGCGGGCGGTGGCGGCGCGTACAAGTTTGGCAATGGCGCCAAAGCCGGCGGCGCGGCCATTCGGGACGTAGGCCACGTGGGCCAAGCCAAACGCCACGGTAAGGTGATGCGGACAGACAAGGTGCACGCCGATGTTCAACAAGGTTACCGGGGCCTTGGCTTTGGTTGGACTGCCGCGACCCAACGCTTGGCCTGGATCGGAACCTTCCGCCGCGAGCAGGTGTTCATGCCAGAGCGCTGCGACCCGCTTGGGGGTGCCTTTCATTTCGCCGACGAGCGGCACACCCAGGCTTTCGAGGAGGGCTTGAATGGCGGCGCTGGTCGCCTTGGGATCGCGGCGCGGGGCTTTTGTCGATTTCGGTTTGCGGCTGGCCACGGGGGAACTCCTTCGCACTTGGGGAAGCGGTCAATGTGGCGCAGCGCGACCCAGATGGCAACCGCCGGAAGGCTTGCCGATCGCAAGTGAGAACGCTAAAAGGGCGCCACGT
>JAKLEG010000554.1 GCA_022703175.1 Myxococcota bacterium
GGAAACCAACATGTTTAGAGATCGTGCACGTCGCCTGCACTTCGTCGGCATCGGCGGCATCGGCATGAGCGGTATTGCCGAAGTGTTGCTAAACTTGGGCTTTGACCTACGCGGCTCCGATGCGCACCCGACACCTCTGACTGCGCGGTTGCAAGGCCTTGGGGTGCGCGTGCATGCCGGACACGCTGCCGCCAACGTGGCTGACGCCGATGTGGTGGTGATCTCCAGCGCCATCAAGGCCGACAACCCCGAAGTGGTTGAAGCTCGGCGCCGGGGGATCCCGGTAATCCCGCGTGCCGAGATGCTGGGCGAGTTGATGCGTATGAAGCAGGGCATCGCGATCGCTGGCACCCATGGTAAAACCACGACGACGTCGTTGATCGCGACGATTTTGGACCATGCCGGCATGGACCCGACGATGGTCATCGGCGGCCGACTACGCTCCATCCGTACGAACGCGCGCCTGGGGACGGGCGAGTATCTGGTGGCCGAAGCCGATGAGAGCGACGGTTCATTTTTGAAGCTCATGCCGACCTTGGCCGTGGTGACGAACATCGACGCCGAACACTTGGATCACTGGACCGGCGGGTTGCCACAAATCGTCGAAGGCTTTGTCGATTTCGTCAACAAGATCCCGTTTTACGGCGCTGCAGTCTTGTGCCTCGACCACCCCACCGTGCAAAGCATGCTGCCGCGCGTGGAAAAACGTCACATCACCTACGGGATGAGCCAGCAAGCGGACTATGTCGCTTCCAACATTACCGTAGCCGATGGTTCCATCAGCTTTGACGTGACCTGCCGAGGTTTGGCGTTGGGGCGTGTGCGCTTGAACATGATCGGTCGACACAATGTGCTCAATGCGTTGGCCGCTTTAGCCGTCGCTGAGGAGGTGGGCGTGCCGTTCGCCACGGCGGCCGCGGCGTTGTCGAGCTTCCAGGGGGTGGGGCGGCGCTTTGAGATCAAGGGTCATATCGGCGACATTTTGGTGGCCGACGATTACGGACATCATCCGGCCGAGATTCGTGCCACGCTCGAAGCGGCACGCGAAGCCTACGATCGACGCCTGGTGGTGGCATTCCAACCGCATCGCTACACGCGCACCCGCGATTTGCTGATGGACTTTGCCTCGGCGTTCAACGCCTCGAACGTCTTATTGGTGGCGGACATCTATGCGGCCAGCGAAACGCCCATCCCAGGAATCACGGCGCAGACGCTTGTGGACGTGGTGAGTCGGCACGGACACCAACATGTGGAGTACGTAGGTCCAGTGGACCAGATCGGTGGCAAGCTCGGCTCTCTGGTTCGTCCTGGGGATTTGGTGTTGACCCTTGGGGCCGGCAACATCTGGCAAGCGGGTGAAGAACTCTTAGTCGATCTACAGCAGGCAACCCAAGGGCACTAAAGGAAATGCACACGTGAAGTCTTCGGCACAACCTACGTGGCATCAGGCTCTGGCGAACATCGCTGAGGCCGAGGTCTCGTTTGAACTGCCGCTCGCGCCGCGCACCTCGTTCCGCATGGGTGGACCGGCTGAGGCATTCGCTGTGGTGCATTCGCGCGCGGCCCTCGGCGCAGTCCTTGGATTGACGCGCGCGGAAGGTGTGCCGCTATTTGTGTGGGGCGGCGGCTCCAACCTGTTGGTTGCCGATCAAGGTGTGCGCGGCCTGGTGTTGAAGCTGGGCGATGGTTTTGACTATCTGCGACCGCTTACGGCCGGAGGTGCCACAGCGCGTTGGGAAATCGGGGCGGCATGCAGCGCGGCCAGGGCCTTGCGCCAATCTACCAAGGAAGGCTTGGCGGGTCTGGAGATGTTGGCTGGGGTGCCCGGAACACTCGGTGGCGCGGTCAAAATGAACGCTGGCGGTCGTGAAGGGGCGCTCTCGACGTCGTTGCGACGTGTTGAGCTGTGGCAGGGCGAAGCACCGCGCTGGGCTGAAGCCGCGGAGTTAGGGTTTGCTTACCGCACGAGCCAGTTGCCGCCTGATTCTGTCGTCGTGGCGCTCGAGGTGGAGCTGGTGCCGACGGCGGTCGAGACACTTCGCGCGCGAATCGAAGCTGCTATCCAGCGGCGTCGGGCAACGCAGCCGCTTAACGCACCAAGCGCGGGTTCGGTCTTTAAGAATCCGACGCAGGGTCATGCGGGCCAACTGATTGAGGCGGCGGGCTGCAAGGGTTGGCGCGAGGGTGGGGCCGAGGTTTCACCCGTGCACGCCAACTTCATCGTCAATCAGAACCGCGCAAGAGCCATCGATGCGTGGCGCCTCATCGAGCGTGTGCGTGCTCAGGTGCTGCAACACAGCGGTATCACTTTAGAACTTGAGGTGCGCTTGGTGGGGAGTTTTGCTCAGGAGGTGCGGTCATGAGCAGACCGAACACCGGACGCTATCGGCTCGGCAGTCGGCGCAACAAGCGGACCAGTACGCGGCCAGTGCCACGCAGCACCCACAGTAACCTGAAGGCCCAGTTAACCTTCATTGCGCCAGTCCTCTTGGGGCTCGTGGCGTTCGTGGGGGGGGTGTTGGGGGTGCATTACGGGTGGCAGGCACTGGCGGGTTCCGAGCGGCTAACGGTCCGCACCATCGATGTGCGCGGCGCGACGCGCGTTCGTCCCGAAGAAATCGTGACCTTTTCGGGGCTCGCCACCGGCATGGGCATCTTGCACGCGGATTTAGACGGGGCCGCATTACAGCTACGCCGTCATCCGTGGGTGCGTACGGCATACGTGCAGCGACGTCTGCCGGATCGTCTCACCGTAGACATCACTGAGCATGAGCCAGCGGTGGTCGTGGCTTTGGGAGACCTTTATCTCGCCGATGGTGACGGCGTTGTGTTTAAGCGTCTCACCGGTGAGGATCGGGTGGCGCTGCCGGTGGTCACGGGGCTCGGTCGCGAGCAAATAACCAACGAACCGACGGAAACGCAGGTGTTGATCCGAAATGCGGCAACTCTAGCCACAGCCGGTCACGAGAAGGCCGAATCGCTAGGCAGGGTGGACGAGCTGCATTGGGATGCCGACCTGGGTTGGAGCATTGTGTTTGGCGCCGCGGGCGGCACCCACAAGGAGCTTGTGGTGCATCTGGGTTGGCAACCGGAAGACCGGCTGGCGTTAGCCGTATCTGCGTTTGGACAATTGAAGAAACAGCAACTCGTGCCGGCGGTGTTATGGGCCGACGGTATCAAGAACCCCCGACGCGTACATGCGCGGCTTGCGGGGCAACCAACTGACAACGATCCAACCTTCATCGCAAAGGCAAGGTGAATCATGGCACAAGTGGGCGACTTGATCGTAGGGCTCGACATCGGCACCACAAAGATCTGCGCCATCGTCGGCGAGGTCGCAGAGGGGGGGCGTGTCGATATCGTGGGTATCGGAACCCACCCCTCCAAAGGCTTACGCAAGGGCGTGGTCATCAACATTGAGGCGACGGTCTCGTCAATCAAGGCTGCCATCGAGGAAGCTGAATTGATGGCGGGCTGCGAGATCTCGCACGTTTACGCGGGGATTGCGGGGGGCCACATCAAGGGCTTCAACTCGCATGGCATCGTGGCGGTCAAGGAGAAGGAGGTCATGCAGCCCGACATCGAGCGCGTCATTGATGCGGCGCGGGCTGTGGCCATTCCGCTCGACCGTGAGGTGATCCATATCCTGCCGCAGGAATACATCATCGACGACCAAGATGGCATTAAGGAGCCGCTCGGCATGAGTGGCGTGCGCCTAGAAGCCAAGGTGCACATTGTCACGGGCGCGGTGACAAGCGCTCAGAACATCGTCAAATGCGCCCAACGTTGCGGGCTAACGGTGGCCGACATCGTGCTTGAGCAACTCGCCTCGTCGGAGTCGGTGCTTTCGCAAGACGAGAAGGACCTGGGCGTGGCGCTCATCGATATCGGTGGCGGTACGACCGATATCGCGATCTGGAGCGAAGGCAGCATCGTGCACACATCGGTCGTGGCGGTGGGTGGTGATCACATCACCTCCGACATCGCCGTGGGACTTCGCACGCCGCTTGAGGATGCCGAGCGCATCAAACAAAAGCACGGCTGCGCGATGGGCTCGTTGGTCGACAAGGACGAAACCATTGAGGTTCCAAGCGTCGGTGGTCGCAAGCCGCGGGCGTTGTCCAAGCAGATTCTCACCGAGATCATCGAGCCGCGCGTCGAAGAGATGTTCGCGCTCGTGCATCAGGAAATTCAACGCACCGGTTACGAAGATCT
>JAKLEG010000555.1 GCA_022703175.1 Myxococcota bacterium
CTCTTGATTGTCGTGGTTTTGCCAGCGCCGTTGGGGCCGACAAAGCCGAACAGCTCTCCTGCCTCCACCGCAAAACTCACCTGGGTAAGGATCGGTAACACCGGCGTCCAAAAGTGCCTACGCACCCGGTGTTGCAGGTTGTGGACGGCGAGCACGGTCATGGCGACGGGTCTCCTGGGGCGGTGAACACGCGGAGTCGCTTCGCTTCAGATGTGGTTGTGACGTGGCCTTGGGCGTCGATGCCGTAGCTGCCTCCTAGCGGGTCTTTGGGGAGGTGTGTCAGCTGCCCTTGTTGTACCAATTCCTCCAATGTCTTGGGCGAGTGACCCTGTTGTTCCTGAAACAAGATCACTGCGCGCCCCAACCAACGTAGCTCCACTTCCAGCTGCAATAGGTGCTGGCGTTCTTCATAGGTTTTGCGCAACGTTTCATCGTTGGTGTTGGCCAACATCCAGTTTACGAGCTTCAGACCCACCTCAGGTGTGCCGGCTTCTGCGGCCAGTCGGGTTGCCAGGGGCCCGGCGATCGGGGGGCAGCCGTCAAGCTTGGCCGCCGCAGTCAGTGCCTCGGCTGCGGCCGCGTAGTCGTGTGCGAAGTAGTAGAGATTAAAGCCTAACAAAAACGGCACCTTCCAGTTGTCGGGTCGATACTGCATGCCGGTTTTGAGCAACTCGATCGAAGTGCTGGGGTCGAGCTCTTTAACCGTCAGGGCTGTACCTGCGAAAAAATAGGCCGTCACGAAATAGGGGTCTAGCGCCAAGACCCGCCGAGTCAACGCTTCAAGATTGGGGTACTTCTGCGCCGCGGTTTCTCTGCCCCCAAACTCGCCCAGTGCGCGAAGCCAGTAGTAGTCGGCGAGCAGCGATCGATAGCTGAGACCAATAAGTTTCAGCGCTTCGGCTGAGGGCAATGTCTCGCGCAAGCTGAGCGGTGTGGTCAGAGAGGTTGCTACGAACGGCCGATGCACAGTGTGGGTCAGCGCCGCCAGAATCACGAGCATGGGGAGAAAGTGTTTCATGGCGCAGGTGATTGCATCTCGCTCAGGAGTCTTTGCGAACCTGGCTGCAAAGACAAGATTTTGCGGGCCGCTTCCGTATCTGTTTGTGCCGCGTGGTGCATCGCCCAGGCTTGCTGAGCCAATGCATAAGCACGATCGACGTGGTTCTCCATGTGGTGTAACCATGCCGCCAAAGCCAGGCAATCGCCACAGTTGGGTTCGACCGCAAGAGCCAAGGCGACGGCACGTCCAGCAGCCGCCGGGTCGTTGGCGCGTAACAGCGCGCGACTCCATTCAACGTAGTGACGCACGTTTTTACCATCGCGTAGCGTGGCCGCGCGCCAAAGCTCAGTTTCTAACAGTCGCCGTTCAGGCACGGTACTTGGGCGCAGCAGTTCGGCGGCCCGCACCACCGGGGTCGGGTCTTGGGGGTATTGGTCGGCGAGATCCAGCAACGCTTCAAGGGTCGCGTCGGGCGTCGCACCTAGTTCGCGTCGCACCGAGAGCTCAAGGAGTGCCGCGCCCAGGCTCCACGGCGCCACGCGGGTCGCAGCGGTAGCCCATGGCAGAGCGCGTGCGGGCTCCCCCTCATTTCTATTGCGCAGGGCTTGTTGGCCAAACTCAAACGACAGTGCGGCCGCGAGGGTCGGGAGCAATGCCACCACCATCACGATTGCAGCGCCCATGCGATGCCAGCGGCGTGGCAGGCATGACACAGTGGCTGTGGCGGGTGCTTTCGGCAACTCGCGACACAACTGGGCTGCCCAGGTGGCAGCTAGGAGCGCGATGATAGGGACGTGCAGGCTTGTAGACACCAACGCGGGGATGGCGAAGCTCGACCAGACGCTCAAAACCGCCGTGAACGGCGGGGCGCCGCGGTGACGCCATGCAAGCCACAGGAGCCAAAGCGGGGGAATGAGGGTCAAGAGTAGCCCCAACCAACCAAGCTCAATGGCGGCATTCAGCGGTTCTGAGTGCGCGTCATTGGCGAGCCGCGGATAGCGCACGAGGCCCGCAAGCGGCACTCCTTCTTGGCGCAGCGCGGTGGCAGCATTTCCGAGGCCGACACCCAATGGGTGCTCAAGCAGGATACGCACGCTGGCGGCCCAAATGTCGGTGCGGCTGTAGGCGAAGGCATCGCCCATACCAGCAAAGCGTTGGCGTAGACTCGGCACGCTAACCACGAGCGCCACACCGAGGGCTACTACCAACAGGGTCGCACGCCACGAACGCGCATAGGCCAGCACTCCTAAGGATGCAAACAGCGCCAGGGCGCCACTGCGCGAGCGAGTTGCCAATACGCCCAGGATCAAGATGCCAACGAGAGCGGTAGCCGCTAGGCGTCGGGAGCGTGGCGCAGTGCTTTTGGGGAAGTGGTTGAGCGCCAGGATGGCGAGTGGAGCCAGGAATGCGGCCAGGTAGTTAGGGTTAAAGAAGCCGGCGCTGGCGCGCGAGTCCCAGAGCACCGCCTGGGTGATGGCGACCACGGCGTGCACGGCGCCGACGCCTAGGAAGAGCTTCAACAGCCGCAAGGCGGTGGCCTGCGGTGTCGCGAGGAGCAAAAGGAATAAAACACAGACGCAGCAGGCCGCCACAAAGGCTTGGCTGCCGGTGCCAAAGGTAGGTGTGAGTCCAAGGGCAATTGCCAATGCCGTGATGGTACCCATGGGCAAGGCAACAAGGGCTGCGGGAAAGGCCACTGGGCCGCGGGGCCATAGCCACACCGCTGCTGCCACCACGAGGCCGCGCAACACCAAGGCCGGGACGTGGGTGGTGCCGCCGTCAAGGCTTGTAGCCCACAAAACGACTGCGCCCACGAGCACAGCTATGAGTAAAGGACGATTCCACATAAGCAAAGGGGCCGTGCAGCGAACTGCACGACCCCCGCGTTCAACCTACGATTGCAAGACTCGGTTAGTTATCGACGTCGTTGCCACTCGTATCGCACGCCGTGCCAGATTTGATGCCGTTGCAAAGGTCGTTCCCGCTGTTGATCATCCAGGCGTCAGCAAAGGGGTCACTATCGACGTCGCCTACGGCCGTTGCCGTGAAGTCACCAGAGGACGTCGCTGCTGCGTTGGCGACGGTTTCAGCTTGAGCCGGAACCAAGTTTTTTGTGGGGTTCTTGAGTTCCACGGTGGTATTCGAAGGATTGTACGCCCTGTAAGTATAGATCGTGTTCTGCTCCGGGGCGAAGCCGCAGAAGCCGCAGTCCAAGCCGCCGCGTTCAGCCGAGGCCGACTTGATGGACGTGAAGACGGCCTTCAGGTTCGCCTTGGCTTCCGACTGCCGGGCGCGGGCCTGGAACTTCATGAAGTTCGGAATGGCGATGGCCGCCAAGATGCCGATGATGGCAACGACGATCATAAGCTCGATGAGGGTAAAGCCACGGGCCAGCTTCTTCATGTAGTTTCTCCTTGGTGTGCCTGAAAGAACCCGAGACGCCAAACGGGCGTCACGGCTTGCGACTCTCGCCCGAAAACCATTTCGGGGTCAAGCAGCTATAAGCAAAGCCAATGCCAAGAGGCCTGTCTCGTAACTCCCTGAAATCCTTAGAGTCGAGTCTCGTAAGGGGAGTGCACCTGACAATTTTTGTCACTTTGGCGGGATCTTGATGACAACAATGGTCCAATTGCACAGGTAACGCGATTGGTGGGATGAATGGCCAGGATGATTACCCTGCCAACCTGGTTTGTTGCGACCTACCTAGGCCTTATCGGCGCTGTGGTCGGCTCTTTCCTTAATGTTGTTATCGCGCGTTTGCCCGAAGGGGTGTCGCTCGTGAGGCCGCGTTCGCGTTGCCCGCGATGCGCACACGCCATCGCCTGGTACGACAATATCCCACTCGCCAGTTGGCTTTGGCTGCGGGCCAAGTGCCGTCACTGTAAGGCGCCCATCGCAGTGCGCTACCCATTGGTCGAGGCAATCACCGCGAGTCTCTTCGTGGCGGTCTATGCTGAGCTGGGCTTGTCTTATGACCTGTTGCTCTGGCTGCCACTTACCGCCGGGTTTGTGGCCATTGTCTTTTTGGACATCGACCACTGGTGGATCCCCGATGTCATCGTGTTTCCCGGAATGCTGTTGGCGTTGGGCTATGCGTTTGTGCCAGGCGGCCTGAGTCCGCAGGCGGCTCTTTTGGGGGTGCTGCCCGCGTTGTTCATTTGGGGGGTGGCGTGGGTGTTTGCGCGCGTCACGGGCAAGGAG
>JAKLEG010000556.1 GCA_022703175.1 Myxococcota bacterium
ACGCCAGCGGACTTGATGGGCAATCGCTGCATCTTCGAGGAGGGCTGCGGCAAGGATTGCACGTGTGCCGCCGATGCCCCGACCCCCGCGCTGGCGTGCGATTCCACGGGTCCGGCGTGGACACCCAACCCCGATTGGTGCCCCCAACCCACAGGCTCCATGTGCTACCAACCCGAAGTGCGCCAGCAACTCTTGGCACCGTCGCGGTTTGCGCAGTTGTTGACGTTGCGCAAAGGCATTGGCTCACGCGTGGCCGTGGGCGTCATTGGCGGCTTGTCGCAAGCGGGCCCGACCCCCGAGTTGCTAGATCGTGACGCCACGCCCGGCTCCTGCACCTCCAGCGCCGAGGGACCCAGCGAGGTGTGCTCCTGCCTGCAAGGCGAAGATCCCGACAACACGCTGTGCGACCTTTGGTGCCAATACACCACCGACACCACCGGCTCGTGCACCGATGCCGAGAACATCTTCTGTTCGGCGCTGAGTGGCCGGCGCTACGTCGATTTTGGCAACAGCTTTGGGCGGCGCACCTACGAGTCGGTCTGCCGGGCTGGCTCCGGCCAAGATTTTGGCGATGCCATGGTCAAGTTCTCACGCATCGTCACGCTCGCCTGCTTCGAGCTGGAAAATGTCAAACCGGCCGCGCCCTCCTACATTGTGGTCAAGCGCGCAGCGAAAGCTGACGCCGAAGCTGGGCTGCCACCCACCGAGCTACCGATGCGCGCCGAAGGTTCATCGCAGGCGGGCTGGTACTATAACGAGGTCGAAAACAAAGTCTGCTTGACCGGTATTGATCGCTTGATTGGCGACGTCTACGACATTTTCGTCTTGGCGAAGGACCGTTATTCCAAATAGGCACGCACGCAGGTTGGGGCCACAGGGGCTTTGGCGAACGTGGCGTGCTGACTCACAAGAACAAGGGGATTTTGTAATGAAGCGATTTGCGGCATGGGCGTGTGTGTGTGTCGTCTCTGGGGTGGCCAGTGTGGCCAACGCTGAACAGAAGTTTGGTGATGCCGGCATCATGGTGCCGTCGGGCTCGGTGTCGCTCGACTACAGCAGCAGCAAGCCGCCGGAGGGAGACAAGACCTCAGAGACTTTTATTGGCGTGGCGCCCGGGTTGCTGGTTTTTGTGACCGAAAACTTCGCGGTGGGTGGGCGCGTGGCGTTGTCACGGTGGGCCGACGACGAAGACAGTTCCAGCCTGACGTTCGGCATGGGACCGGTGGTCGGTTTGAATGTTCCGCTCGGCGACAATCTGAGTTTGTTTCCGCAGTTTGCCATCTTCGCGGCGGTGTCCAACTACAAGAACGACATCAACGGCGAAACCTTCAAAACCGAACACACGACCGGCTATGTTTATCTGGAAGTGCCGGTGCTCTACCACGTGCAAAACTTTTTCATGGGCGCCGGCCCGTATTTCGCGACCGATATGGTCAGCAAGTACTCGGTCGATGGCGGCACTGCCGAAGACGGCTCTAAAGACACCTCGTTGGGGTTGAGCACCACGATCGGTGGTTGGTTCTAACCGATTTTATTCATCTTTTAACTCCTGGATCGCCTCAGCTTGGGGTGATCCAGGATGCTTGGCTGACGGCGCCCAGATGTCGTGTTATTGGGCGTCGCAGCGTGCGACTGAGCGGGGGTCTAAAACGTGCAATAGGCCTCGCTAAACGGTCTCTCGTTGTAGTTTTCGATGGTGCCTTGCATGCATGGCTGGTCAGCGATGCAGATGCCTCCCGAGGTGGCAGGTAGCTCCGCCGCGGTGTCTAGGTCGGGGCCGATGTACTCGGTGGCATGATCCAGTGCGCCACTGTCATCGAACGCGATGAGTAGGTAGTGCACCACGTTGCCAATGGCCACAAGCTCCTCCGGACCGGTGGTGATGGTTTCTCTCCAGAAGATCTCAAATTGGTAGCGGCCGACGCAGCTGGCGTTGGTCCAGGTGCAGCTATGTGAGTTGCAGGCGGCCTGGTCGGCATAGCTTGAACAGTTGGATTGCTGTTGCGAGTAGGAGATCTTGCACTTGTTGCTGCCACCGTTGGGCGAGCACTCCACGGCTGCTCCGTAGAAATAACCCAACACTTGGCCTACGTAGTTTTTTGCCCTACTTTCGCAGTAGTTCCCGGACCTCCAGTCACAGAATGCAGCCTCGCAGGCCTCTTGCTGATTGTAGTTGCTGCATTCGGCATCGTAGAAGTCCCAGCCGCCCCATGTTTTGATGCTGGCCACGCGCACATCAAAGAAGGGCAGGGAGAGCAGCGATTGCTCCGGCGGGCAAAACGCCTCGCGCGTATGAAACTGCGCTTGGGCTGGGGTGGTATAGCCGTGATTCACGCTCGGTACGGTGAGCTTGGAAATCCACAAGTTAGAAACCGCCTGGTCTACCACCGCGGGGTCAGGGGTGCCGCCTTCGCCCACCGACAGATCTTGGATATAGACCTCGTTCGTGCCAGCACCACTCACCCGCACCCTACTGACGAGCACAGTCTCGGTGGCATCCTCGTAATTGGCACTCTCGGTGTCGCGCACCTCGTCCACTCGGATACAAAGGTGGCCCATGCGCTGCTTCTCGTTCTCTGTCGCGCCGCCTTGGCCGTTGGAGAAACTCGGTTTGTAGATGCCGGTGTATTGGTACCAGCGGGTGGTGCCAGCAGCGATCTTGCTGGGGTTACCGTAGTTGTCGCTGTCGCCATCGGGGTTGGGCACGAAGGTATGGCCCAATGAGCTGTCGCTATTGCCGGAACAGGCGGCCAACACTCCAAGGCCAAGGGCAGGGAGCCATCGCAGCCAGGTTTGCATCATCATTAATAGGGTCCTCACACAAATTTCCAAGCCTGGGAAAAAGCTGTGAAAAAATGGTCGAAATCGGCTTCGTCTGATACCACAGCCGATCATGGATCTCCAGGTCTTGCGCAATGTCAACCTGTTCCGAAACCTCGACGCGGTGCAGTTGGCACACCTTGCCTCCATTATGGAGGAGCAGGTGGTCAAAAGGAACACCATCCTGTTCAACGAGGGGGATGCCCCCGAGTACTTCTACATTATCGCCAAAGGGCGTATTCGCATCTCCAAAATGATCCCTGGTATAGGCGAAGAGGCATTGGCGGTGCTGGATGCCGGCAGCTATTTTGGTGAAATGGAGCTGATCGACGCCCAAACCCCTCGCGCCGCCCGCGCTTTGGCGCATGAAGATTGTATCTTGCAAATGTTTAAGGTCTCGGATTTCCATACTTTATTGAATACTGACCGGGATTTGGCTCTAGCCCTGCTCTGGAGCATCATCCGCACGCTTTCCGACCGCCTGCGCGCCACCAACGACAAAGTCACCGCGATGTTCGCGATGGCCCAGTTCAAATAGCGTTCTTGTGACCCCGGTCACTGTTTCTAGATACAACTAAGTTGTAATCTGTGATCTGTTGGGCTAAGGATAAACTCTGGCTCTTGTGATCTTTTGTTAAGCTTGTGTGCATCTGGGGTAGCCCAAGCGCCTCCAAGCCGTGTACGATTGTTGTAGGACGCACGTGGGGAGTTCGAGAGGAGCGGGAATCATGGCTATCAGTTTGGATCCCAAAGCCTTTACAGCTCTGCCAGCCACCACGCCCGCATCATCGACCCAAACAGTTGCAGCCACGCCGTCGACAGCCCCAGCCGCTTCTAGCAAACCCGTTGCCTTCGACCCCAGCCAAGCACGCATGGCGCCCTTGGCGCATAAAAATGTCGTTGGTGCGGACTCCAAGGCAACCACCGCCCGGGCATTCGACAATCCGTCTGCCAGTGGCTCGCATGTGAGCAACCCTGCCGACCGTCTGTTGGCTGGGTTGGAAAACGGCGCTGAGATTTCGCGAGAGGTTAAGCTGGGCCTGCGGGCTTTGTCCAAACCCGAAAACAAAGCGGTGGGTGGCATGGCTACAGAGCAACTGGGACGAGCGTTCTTGCGCGGTCTCGAACAACCGGAGCTCCCCCGTTGGGCCCTGGCCCTCCTAGAGCAACAGAACAACCCCAAGGCTGCCTTAGCGATGGATCAGTTGCTGCAAGCGTTCGCGTAACGTCCCCGCTGTGTCGCCTGAAAGGGTCGTGTAAAGTTTTTTGTGTCTGACCCTGTTTTTGTCAGTTCAGCAACCCCTGGATCACCGCATCGATCGTCGTGCTCGGATGTCCCTTCCGCGTGCGTGAGAGGTATAGGTTGGCCAGTTTC
>JAKLEG010000557.1 GCA_022703175.1 Myxococcota bacterium
CGTTGTCGCATCTTATCGCACACGAGATGGGCGTGGAGTTGCATGTCACGAGCGGCCCTGCTCTGGAGCGCAAAGACCTCGCGGGCGTGCTGTCGCACCTGGGCGAGCGAGATGTGTTGTTCATCGACGAAATCCATCGCTTAAGCCCTGTGGTGGAGGAAATCCTCTACCCCGCAATGGAGGACTTCAAAATCGACTTGGTGTTGGGCGGCGGCCCGCGCGCCCGCACCATCGAGATGAAGCTGCCCCGCTTTACACTGATAGGTGCCACCACCCGCACCGGCTTGCTCACTGGCCCGATGCGGGATCGCTTCGGTTACACGGCACGGCTGCGGCACTACACCGCGGCGGAGCTTTATGACGTGGTGCGTCGCTCGGCCCAAATCTTGGGCGTCGGTTGCACGGTGGAGGGTGGCCAAGAAATCGCCAAGCGCGCCCGCGGCACCCCGCGCATCGTCAACCGCATGCTCCGCAGGGTACGCGACTTTGCCGAGGTGCAAGGCGATGGCACCATCACGCTGGCGATTGCCCAACATGCGTTGAAGCGCCTGGGTGTGGACGAGCGCGGTTTCGATGAGATGGATCGACGCCTGTTGGAAACCCTGGTGCTGAAGTTCGGCGGTGGCCCAGTGGGAGTCGAAACCTTGGGCGCAGCACTCGGCGAAGAGCCCGACACACTAGAGCATGTCTACGAGCCGTTTTTGTTGCAGGAGGGGTTTATTCAACGCACCCCCCGCGGTCGCGTTGCGACATTACGAACCTACGAGTTGGTAGGTGTGCCGCCACCGCCGGTGGACGGTAAGCAGGGGCAGCTCTTCTAAGGTTCCGCGTGACACAACGCTGGCTGCCAGAGACAACGCCACCGACGCGAGGTACGAATCCCAGAGCGACATTTGTGTCCGACATTTTCACGCAACTGCAAAAGTCTCATGCCGAGGATCCACTACGGCCCGAAGGAAGTGCCAAAAACGGAATGATCTTGAGTCGTTTAGGCCTCTGTATTAGCTTCCCCGGCCAAATTGGCGCGACCGACAGCAGGTGCCGCCTGACAAACCGCGACGTGAATGTCGCGATTTACCCGGTGGTAAACCTTAGGTGGCGCCTGGAGGCCCCCAGGATTTGCCTGAAAGCCCTTTGTTTTCAAGAAACTATGAGAACTCGGAAGACTGGCATAGCGTTTGAAAGGGCAACGACACCAAATCATGCGTAAGCGGTCGTCAGGCAGCACAACACAACTGGGAGCACGAATGCTACGCCAGCGCACACTCAGGGAAAAAGCCAGCGTCACAGGGGTGGGGCTGCACTCAGGACGCCGGATTAGACTCGAAGTCCTACCAGCTCCAGAAGACAACGGTATCACGTTTGTGCGCGCCGACATGCGCGTGCACGCCGAACTCAAAGCTTGCATCGATCACGTCATCGACACCACGCTCGCCACCACGTTGGCCGCTGGCGTCAACGGTTCGCGCGCCTCGGTGGGCACCGTGGAGCACCTGTTGGCGGCCTTTAACGGCATGGGTGTCGACAACGCGGTGGTGATGGTGGATGGCCCCGAAATCCCCATCATGGATGGCTCGGCCGAACCGTTTGTGCGCATGATCCAAAGCGTCGGTTTGGAGGCGCAGCGCAAGCTCAAGCGCTTCATCGCCATTAAGAAGGAAGTCAAAGTCAAAGATGGCGACAAGTTCGCCCGCATCACCCCTGGCGAGGGCCTAAAAATCAAGTGCACGGTGGATTTTGACCACCCCTTGATTCCGCCGCTTCCTTATACGTTCAAGTTTACCGAACGCTCGTTTATTCGCGACCTGACGCGCGCGCGCACCTTTGGTTTCTTGAAAGATGTCGAGGCGTTGCGAGAGCGCGGTTTGGCTCGCGGCGGCTCCCTCGACAACGCCGTGGTCATTGACGAATACCGGGTGTTAAACCCTGATGGTTTGCGTTATCCCGACGAGTTCGTACGTCACAAGGTGCTCGATGCCTTTGGCGATTTGGCCTTGTTCGGCATGCCGTTCGTAGGACACGTCGAAATGTTTCGCACGGGCCACGCGCTCAACACCCAACTGGTGCGCAAGGTGTTGCGTGACCCCAAGTGCTTCGAAGTGGTAACCCCTGTGGAAGCCGACCTGGAGTTGGTTGAGCAAGGCGCTCCCAGCCGCTTCCCGGCGTTCGAGCCGCTCGAAGGTACCCTGGCGTGACGCCTGGTTGTACCAACGCACTGCGTTGCGATCTTTTTTTCCGAGGTTTCGTCCCCTTGAGGGGTTGCGATATGCCGGTGCTACTGGTAGATCGCAACGCCGCTTTTCACAATTGAGGCCTAGGGCGGTCGGGTACACGGCCCTGGCAGGGAGAGTGCAATGAAGAAGCTAGCTTTAGTTTGTGTTTTGGCCGTGAGTGCGTGCGGGGGCGACGATAGCTCCGACACCAAGAAGACCACCACCCCGAAGTGCACGCCGACCTACCAACAATGCGTTGGCAAAGACCTGCAAACCTGCAACGCCCAAGGCGTTTGGGTCACCTCTGAGACCTGCACCGGCACGCAAGAATGCGTTGTCATTGCTGGCACCAACTACGCGGATTGCAAGGCCCCGGTGACCCCGAAGGAAGAGTTCGAAAGCTGCACCGGCACTGGCCAGGGCACCTGCGCCGATGGCCTGGCTTGCGGCCCCAACTTGGTGTTCGGCGGCCAAAACGACAAGTTCTGCTACACCGATTGCACTGCGGGCGCCAGCGCCTGTGATACCGACCAATACTGCGATGCCGGCATGTTCGGCGAAAACGCCTACACGGAAGCCCCGTTCTGCTTCCCGATGGCCGCCCGTAACGAGTTCTGCTTGTTCAACGACGAAGGCTGCCCGGCTGGCATGACCTGCACCAGCATTGCTGGCGGCCAAGGCAACAATCCTGAATGCAAGCTTTTGTGCGACGGCGCCACCGTTGGCACCACCGGTGCATGCACCGGCGGCGAAGAGTGCTTGGCCGGCCCGTACGTTGAGTCGGAGATGAACGGCGATGTGGCCAAAACCTGTACCACCGACGCCGAATGCACCACCGCCTCGTTGTACAAGTGCATTGAAGTGACCCTCGATAGCGCTGGCGCCACGGCCATGCAATGCGCCCGCCGCATCGGTATCTGCGGCACGGCGGCGCAAATCGCCCCGGATTTTGCTGACCAAGACGTCGAATTGGAGTTCCTGAACAGTGATAGCGGCGACACGATGTGCAACGTGCTGCACGACGACTTCTACTGCCCGATGCCCGTGGGTGGCACGGCGACGATCGAGTGCAGCTCGACCGGGTTTGCTGGCCGCTATGATCCGGCGATCGAGTGCAACGGCTTCGACGACTACACAAGCTGCATGGGCTTTGGCGAATGCGGCACGTTTGACAGCACGAACTACGAGTGCATGGTGTCGGCCGACATCTGCGTTTACTACTGCACCTCCCCTGATGGCCTCACCGAAGAGACCTGCGGCGGTGGATTGACCTGCCAAGACGCCATCACCCCGATTGGCCGTCCGGCGATCGAGTTCAACGAAGCTGGCGCCGCGGTCGAATGCGCAGACGATGGCGACTGCAGCACCGGTCTCGGCTTCACCTGCGATTCCGAGACGTTCAGCGATGGCTCATTCTGCACGATGCCGCGCAAGATCTGCAAATAGTTCAAGCTTAGTAACTAGCTAGGTTGTAGGAAACGGCGGGTCCATCACCCGCCGTTTCTATTTTTGGCCCCACCGAGGTCGCTCCGTCCCACCGACGCTGCCCGCCACGCGCCTGCCGCCATGCGCCGTGTCCCGGCCGCTTTCCCGCGCCGCTAACTCGACAATGGTTGACCCCGATAGGGTGTTTCTCTATAAGACGCCGGCTCAATGTTCGTGTGATTGCGAAATCGCGAACACTGGGTTGGGGCCGGGGGATTTTCATGCGAAGTGCTGCGCCAATCTGCATAGCGTCGCTATTGTGCGTGGCGCTCGCCCAAAGCTGCAAGACTGACGACCCCCAACCTGACATTGCTGGCCCCTGCCCGGCCGGTAGCCGTGGTTGCTTCTGCGACAGTCATGGTGGATGCAACGCCGGGCTTGGGTGTGCCCAAGGCTTTTGCGTACCGCAGGACTGCGAGGCGGGAGAGCCAGCGTGCGTGTGCCTGCCAAATGGCCGCTGTGCCCTTGACCACGACGTTCCATTGAGTTGCCT
>JAKLEG010000558.1 GCA_022703175.1 Myxococcota bacterium
TAGAAGGCAACGTCTTCGACGCCAATCACGCACTCGACACCGCCCCCTCAAGCGGCGGCGGTGCCGTTGCCGTGCTGCACGCCAAGGCCACGCTGCGCGACAATGTCTTTACCAGCAACCAATCTGCGCGCGACGGCGGTGCTGTTTTCCTTAGACAAATTATGGACATCGATAAGTTGGTCACCATTGAGCGCAGCACCTTCGAGTGGAACACCGCGACCAATTATGGCGGCGCCATCGCCCTTGAAAACGGCCTGCCGACCCGTTTGTTAGGCAACCTGCTCATGGTGTCGGATTGCGCCTTCCGCAGCAGCGGCAGCACTGGCCTCCAAGGCGGGGGGGGCCTGGCTTGCGTGGCCGACTACACCGGCGCGCTCCCTGCCGCCTCCCCAAGCCAACCCACACTTACCGTGCGCCATTGCCTGTTCGATGCCAACAGCGCCGCGTCGGGCTCGGGCATCTACGACGACCGCTGCCCCATGCTCTTTGATGCCAATGCCCTAAACCAAAACAACACCCCCGGAAGCCTGGGTGGCACCCTGAACATCACACGCCCTCCCGATGGTGTCAGCCCCCTAGTCACGAGCAACAACTTCGTGGGCAACAACAGCGTGGCGATATACAACGGCGGCGTATTGGGGCGCTTGGATGGCGGCGGCAATTACTTGCTCGACAACAATGGCGCCGATGGTATGGATACCACCGCCTGCCCACGAGGCAGCGTCGACGACCTGGACGACAGCAACTCCGACTCCGAGCCAAAGCAGTTCATGTTCGTCGATGCCTGCCGTGCGATGGCGACCGTTGCCAATGCTGATGCGGGTCCGGCTGGACCGTAGCTACTAGAAGGTTACCTGTCGACGCACCACGCTCAGCTCGTCTTCTCGACCGTCGGCGTGCCGCACGCGCAGGCGAATCACGCTCCCCTCCTCGCCGCGGATCTTCTCCACCACGTCCGCAAGCTCGGCCCCAGCGAGCGCCACACCATCGATGGCCAAAATAAGGTCGCCGGCCTGCATCCCCACCCGTTCAGCGCCACCGTCCGGCAGCACGTTGACCACTCGAAAGCCCTCACGTCCGGGTGCCAGTGAAGCGCCAATTCCAACCATCTCCGTCTTTGGCTTGTGTCCCGGATCGACGGGGGTCAACTCGATGGTCAAAGGGCCGAGATCACCATCGGCACGGGCCAAAACACCTGAAACCATGCGGGTATTGTAACCGTCGGCGGCCACGCGCAGTGAACGTAAACCTGCAGCCAAGCCCGCCAGGGAGAAGCGGCCTTGGGCATCGCTGAGAGCAGAGGCCTGCACCGACACCGCCTCTTCATCGATCTCAAAGCCACCTTCCACCGTCAGGCTCGCTCCACCGATAGGGGTACCGCTATGCGCCTGCTGCACCACGCCAAACACCCGTCCTCCAGCCTCCAGCTCCACGTCTTTCATCACCTGCGCCAGGTCAGGTGGGATCGTAAATGTCAGCTCCTCCGAAGTGGCAAAGCCATACGCCGCCACACGGAGTCGCCAAGTTCCGGGATTCAGGCCGTTCACCTCGAAGCGCCCGTCGGCGTCAAAAAACGACGTTGTAGATTCGCGCCCGATGCCACCTTGCGGCCGCAACAGCACAGCAAAAGCCGGCACCGGTCGATGATCCCGCGCCTGACGCACCTGGCCTGTCAGGCTGCCCCCTCGGCCCATCCGGAGAACCACCGGATCTGCAAGGGGCACCCCAACAACCTGACTCACCGTGGCATAACTGCGATGTTCCGCCACAAGCCGGTACCTGGCTTCGGCTGCGACAATGACAGGCAGCGCGAAACGACCATCCAAACCAGTGACCACACGAAAACCTTGCCGAGCGCGACCCTCGCGTCCCCGATGCATCACGGGTGTCGCCCAAACGGCGGCACCTTCAATGGGTGACCCATCGCTGCCTTCTACGCGACCGCTCACAAGGGCCCGGCCGGCACCGCTGGCCAACTGGCGCAATGTGAGGGTGATGGTGACCGCTGCGCGTACGCCTGCAAGCGAAGCCGTACCCTCCAAGTGGTCGGGATAACTGGCTACGAGCCAGCCGTCTGCGGGAGCTCGGAAGGTAAAGGCCCCCGTGGCATCAGTCTCAGTGTCACCCAACTCCGTGCTTGTGGCAGCACCGGCATTGCTCCCCTGATAGCGCACCCGTGCAGCAGCAAGCGGCCGACCCTCGTCGTCCAGCACCCTTCCGGTGATCGGCACCAGCTCATTTAGGAATACTGTGACGCCGTCCACCCGTTGGCCTGCGCGCGCTTCGAAAACCACCGAACTCGTACCTAAACCCGGCGCAAATTCCAGGAAGCCTTCCGCTGATGCGTACGCCAATTCGAAACGACCGGTCTCTGGCGCAGCCAGGCGGAACTGCCCCGTCGCATCGGTTTCAACGCTGTGCAGCGTGCCGCGATGTAGAAAACTTAGCTCGGCCCCGGGAATCGGCCGACCCGAGGGGCGTGCCAACACCACGCCTGCGAGTGCACCAAAGGGCGCGGCTTGATCCGTTGCACTGCAGCCTTGCTGCAACACCAAATCCTGTGTGGCCTTTGTGTCAGCAGACATAGCGAGCGGCGTCGGAGTGGACCCAGGGTCGGTCAGGTCGGTAACCGCAACCTGCGACAACTGCGCGGGGGGCGGTGAGTGCCACAACCACAAACTCAGGGTGATGACGCATACTATCAGTGCAATGAGGACTCTGCGCTTGCTCATCCTGCTTGCTTTGTGCACCCGGAGTGCGAGTGTCAAATCACTCTTTGATAACCGTCGCGAGGCCCAGCAACGACGCCGAGAGCACATGCCCCTCTGCCTGCATACGCCGGGTGTTCACGAAGATCTTAGGTTTGCCGTCTTCGGCCACAGCCAGCGCCACAGTCACTGTGCCGGCAGTCGCCAACGTTGCATCTCCCGACACCGTCAGGAGTTTAACTCCAGCCAGCAACGGTTTCAGCACCTCAGCATCCTTGGCATTGAAAATGTAAAGCATATCCACTTTTTGGACGTGTCGTGGTACCGCGGTCAGGGCAATGGCGGCCGCCTTGAGGCCAGCCGTCCGAAAGGCCTGCGCAAGCTCTTCGGCATCAACTTTGTCGTCTTGGTAGGCAATACAAACAACAACCTCTTCGGGTTTCTTCACTCCCAACACAGAATCGTAGCCAACGATCTTGCGAAACATTACGGCTTGGACGGCCGACGGTACCTCCATGGATGCCACCGCCCCGAGAGGCACCACCGCGCTCCAGGCCGAAAGCAACGCCCCAAGCATCATCGCCCCAGCTCCTTAGGGAACCACACGGAACATCCCCCCGTCGACGCGCCAAAACTCCGCCCCTGATGCCACGCAATCGCCACTGCTGTCGAAATCGATAGGTCCGGTCACGCCCTGGTAATCAAGCTCCTGCCCAGACCTAACCAGCGCCATCGCCGTTGCGAGATCATTGAAAGAGACCGCCTGGCCGGGTGGCCCGGAGACACGGCCCAACGCGAGAGACACCTCGGAGGCGGGCGGGAGCGTAACTCCAAAACCCACCGACTCCACAGCAAGTGCCCACACCACCAACGCATCATAATAAAATAGAGAGGCAGGTAGCGGCTGATCCCCAGAGAAGCGCTTCTCGTAGGCAGCGACGTAGGGCGCCGCCAACGTCTGATCGAGGCTGGGCGAAACCCCTTCGGCCCCCCCCAGAACGCCCGGAGGGACGTTGTCCAAGAACACCGGGTCTCGAAGTGTTGGCGCCAAATAAAACTGGCCGCCAAGGCCAGCATTGGACCACTCCGTCACGATGGCCGCACCCGCCAACGGGTTCGCCACCAGCACCACAGCATCCACGTCATCACCGAATGCTACCCGCAGGTCCTCCAAAAAAGTACGCTGCTCGGGCTGGAATGAACGGTTCGGCATCGGCGTCAACCCCAACAACGACGCTTCGGCAGAGATTACGCTCGCCCAACCCGACCCATACTCTGTGCCTTCGTACAACACCCGAATGCGGTGATGTCCCGCAGCCGCCATCCGCTGTCCCAGAGCCTTACCCAACGCACGCGTGGAAGGCACAGTGCGAAACCACATCCCATTGTCGGCTGCGATGGTGAGCGAGG
>JAKLEG010000559.1 GCA_022703175.1 Myxococcota bacterium
TGTTGTTGCCTTCACCGATATTGAGGGCAGCACGCTTACGTATATGCAACCGGCGCTGCCCGCGATACCAGTTCGGCCTGTGTTGGGGATTGATGACGCAACGTTGACGTGGGCCAGTATCTCGGGAGTGGATCGCTACTCGGTGTGTCACGACACGACCGGGCCGGCCTGGCTAAACGAGGATCACACGAGCCTTGCGAGTTACTCGGTTACGACAGCGCAGAGCGACGACTATTGGGAGGTTCGTCCTGTAGAAGAAAGTGGCCAACCTGGTAGTGACGGTGAGGTGTGGCGGACCTATCCGTTTACCGAGGACGATGTCATCGTGACTGCCGATGTCGCTGGGAATGAGCGGTCGAGTACCTCCGACATCGTGTCTTATGGTGACAACAACGTCGTTGTACTGCCTCCCTACAACATGCGTGTTGCAGGCGACACATCGGGTTACTTGTATCTTTTCCGGTCCACCGACGGTGGCGACACCTTCACGAAACAGACGATCAGCACCGCCTACACTGTCCGCGCCGCAGCTGGTAACAACAACCGCATGGTTATCGCGGGTATCTACAGTGACGATTTGCGCACGCTGTATTTCTCCGACTTGAGTTCGGCGGCGGCCCCGGTGACGACGGTCCAGCTCAGTGTTGGGATGACATCGTCGGATCTTGTGAGTATCAACACGCCAAGTTATGCGAGCGGCCGAGTTCTCATGGCGTACGCAGATGTTTCGGCCGACACCATCGGGTTCTATTGGTCCACTGATTACGGGGCCACTTTCACGGCGAAGGGTACGGTAACCACTACCTTTGCTGCCGACACGACGATCGGAGCGTTGAATGTCGGAAGCATCGACAGCGACACAGCCACGGTGTGGTGGCGCGAGGACGGAAGCATCTCCGGCACGCCATACCACTTGATCTCATTTGTGCGTACCACTGACGCTGGGACCAACTGGACGACGCCTCAACTTATCCACACGGGTACCGAAACATCGAGTGGTGTGGTCGGCAGTGAAACCGAGGTGCCCGCACACGGAAACGACGCCTATTCAGTCACGGCGCACGTGTCCTACGACAACGTCGCGATCGGTGCGGCGCCTAACCTCTACGTCACGGTAGGCGGAGACTATCTCCCGAACGGTTCGTCGACGTATTTCAATGGCTTTTATCTCGACCGTTACTACGTGACGCCGACAAGCCTGGATGTTACCTCCAGTGACTTCGGGCAGTACATCGCCTATCGGGCGACGCCGCCCCCCACCTGTGCGCTTTGTTCGCCCACCTACAGCAAGCTGGAGCTTGCGTATTGCAACGTCAACTGTCACCTGGCGGCCAGCTGGTTCAAGCAGTCGCTCAAACGGATCGACACCTACGATGCCGACGATTTCAGGGGGGCGTCGATCGGGGTGAGTAGCACCGGCAAGATCTACATCACCTACCGTCAGGATTCGTCGGGTGGGCCGAGCCTCAAGATCTTGCGCGGTGGCCGTATGTATCGCTCACGTTGAGCGGCGTTGTGAGTGTTATCCTGGCCGTCCGGCAAAAGCGTAGGCCAACGCGGTCAGGAAGGCCTCGCACGTAAGCAGCGTGGTCATGAACGCCCAGGTGCGGTTTTGCATCCACACAAACAGCGTAGGAGCGAGGAGCGCGCCGGCGCCGAGTGTTGCAAGCTCCGCTTGGTGAACACCACGGGTGTGCGCGAACCCGGTCGCCACGAACAACCCAAGTCCCAACGCGGTCGCCGCCGCCAGGCGTAGCTGCTTCGCCGTGAGGCCATGCCGAGCGCCCACGACGAATAATGTGGCGTTGCGGGCGACTGCGTCGCCTTGTTGGTCCTTGTCATCTTTGAACAGCAACACCAAGGGCATGCCCAACGTGGCAATGGCGAGGACCCGCCATTCGACGCTCGTCGGTAGGCGTCCGGGGATACATGACATGCCGGCTGCTATAGCTAGGCCAGCCAGCCAGCCTTCGCTTAGGTAGGACAACAGCATCAAGCGCTTCAGGCGAAAGGGGGGCGAGTGGTAGGCAAAAGCCACGGCGGCAAAGGCCATCAGACACAAACCGAGGTCGATGCGCGTTGCTAGCGCCATCCCGATGGCCAGCCAGGGTAGGCCGGTGAGTATTGCAGCGGAGGTGCTGCTGATGGCGTGTTGGCGTCCTTGTGCGCGGTCGCCGACGCGGTCGAACAGGTCGTTGCTGAGCGCAAACCCAACTGAAATAAGTCCTAAGAGCAGGGTCGCATACCCCACGGGAGCAGGTTCCAGCTGGGCGAAGGCCCCGCCTACCATACAAAACAATGGCGCCAGCATGATTTGCGGCAGGCGTTCCAGTGTTCGTCGCCCTAGCCCGGCACCCACGATATGGCCGAGCATCGCGCACAGCACGAGCAGGGCGGTCAGCCATTCGAGGAATGAGGCATTGGCATTGGCGAGTTGTAGGGTATCGGCCAGCGTTGGAACGATAGCCAAGAACCAGAACACCAGCGCGTACATCAAGAGACCCGGGGCAAGGCGCAAGGGCCCAGTGCGGCCGTACCATAGCCCTATGCAGGCCACGAGTGCGACGCTCAGCCAAAGCACGCTGGACTCACCTGGCGGCAGGTAGGAGGGGGGGGCGTACAAAAGCCAGGGTAGATCACCGAGGCCGCGCTGGTAGCGGTAGGCAAAACCGCCAACGCCAAAGAGCTGCACATCGATGAGTGGCGGTACCACCCCCAAAAACAAACCGACACTCACGAGATTTGCGATGCGTCGCCAGCCTATGCGCAGGCACGGGGCAAGAATGGCGACGATACCCCACAAGAGTGCAACGTAGAAGGCGTAGTTGTGTAGCCACCAGGTAACTGGCGACCGACCGATCGGTTTGGCGCCAATGATGGTGAGATGCTCACCCCAGACGCGTAGCGCCGCGACGCAGGCGGGGGCGATGAACGCATGGCCTACGGCAAAGGGCTGGCGAAGCAGACCATTTAAGACGTAGCGGATCGGCGCAGGGGCCAACCAGCGACGTTTACGCGAGGGGTTCACGCCGTGTCTCCCGAGTTAGCGTGTCGAGAAGCGCGCGAGGGTTTGCGTAGCTTGGTCCACTGTGCGCGTGACGAACAGGCCCTGTTCTTGGAGTTTGCTCGCCAACCCGTCATACGCGGTGCCAGAGTCCACGGCCACCACGATGGGCTTGGTCGTGCCGCGCGCGAGGTGACCCAAGCGCATCGCGATGGCCTCGGGTCGCGCCAAATCTTCGGGATGGTGGGGGGCTGGCAACAACGTCGTGAGCATGCCGGTGAGTGGCACCAGGCCCACCACCGCGGCGTCTACAGCATCGTCTCCGAGGCAGATCTGCACCGCTTCGGCGAAGGCCGCGTCGTTGGCGATGGGGGTCAGGTCCAAAGGATTTTGTACGCCGACAATCGCGTCGATGCGACTCTTCGCTAGCAGGGCGGCGAGCTTCTCGCGGGTGCCGGTGCCAAACGTCGCTAGCTCCAATCCCGCCAAGCTGTCTGAGATCGCGACGCATTCGAATCCGGCGTTAGAAATGCCCGCGATCTGTTTGATCTTCGGACGCTCACCTTTCAGCGCGCCGGCCAGCCGACAGAGGTCCTCAAAATCGGCCAGCGTCTCGGCCACCAACACCCCTGCGGCGCGTGCCTTGGCAAGAATTTGGGTGCGCGACTTTGGCACCGAGTTGGTGTGTGACTTGGCGGCTCGGGCGCCAGCGGCCGTGCGGCCTGCGAGGTAGAGCACGACGGTCCGTCCAGACGCGATGATCGCGTGCGCACTGGTGAGCCAAGGCTCGAAGTCCCTCGGCACAAAGCCTTCCACGTAACAGGCGAACACCTTGGTTAGGGTATCCTCGGCCAAACAAGTGAGGTAGTCGCCCACCGTCAAATCGAGCTGATTCCCCATGGAAATCAGGTATCTGGGAGATACGCCCTCCAGCTTGGAGAGCGTGGTAATGGCGAAGGCACCGCTTTGGGAAATCAGCGCCAACGGTGTCTCTGGGTGCGAGGGCAGCGGTAGCTTGTAGGCCGGGATGAACAGCGTGTCGTAGCGGCCCGGGCGGGAGCGAATGCCCAGG
>JAKLEG010000056.1 GCA_022703175.1 Myxococcota bacterium
ATCGAACGGGCTGTTGCCGGCGTTGACGATGGCGGTGAAGCGCTCGGTGGCTTCTTTCAGGCTCACCGCTTCACACAACCTTGCGGCCTGGTAACGGGCCAAGGCCCGCCGTTCGCCCGGTTGTGCCGCGAGCTTGTCCAATGCGCGGATGGCCGCGGCGGGGTCGCGTTTGGCGAGCAGCAGCGCGTCGTCGTAGCGGGCGTCGTCGTCATCAACACTGGCGCGCTTGTCGTGCTCAGGGTGGGGTTTGCTCAGCTTCTTTTGCGGTGTGCCAGGCGGAGTCGACGGCTCGGTGGGCGTTGGGGGGAGCGTCGGAACCGCTGTCGGCGGCGGCGGCGATCCAGCGCGACCTTGTTGCAAGCTCACCATGAAGTCACGCTCGGCGTCGGTAGGAGGAGCACTGTCGTCGGGATAGCGCTCACCCGGACCTACCCGATGGTTGCCATGGGCGTCGCGTACCTCCACGACACCCTGAAACACTTGAACCTCAAGCATGTGCGACGGTTCCACGTGCACCCAGAACAGCGTGCCCAGTGCCACCACGCGGGCGGTTTGCGCGGTGATGGTGAGCGGCGTCTCCGCCGATTGATGATCCACCTGCAGGTAGAGTCGTCCTTGTGTCAGCGTGAGGGTGTTACCTTGCGCCACACCCACTTCGGTGTGTTGCGCCAGCACGGCGCGTCCGACGCCTGTTAAGCGTAGCGTCGCATCGCCAGCGCCGGTGCGAAGTGTTTGTCCTAAAGCAACGTGAGTCCCTAAGCCTACGGACGCCTGTGTGTGGTGTGCAAGCACCGCTCCCTCACCGTGGAGCTCAGCCACCACCACCTCTAGGGTGTTGCGGGGCAAAAATTGCGGCCACACCAAGATGACCAGCGCAGTCGCGGCGCTGACCCCAAGCGCCAGCCCCCCCCAACGTCGTAGCGCCGGGGTTCGATGCTGGGTCAGTCTATTCCAAACGCGTGCCTCTGCGGCGTCGGGAGGCGTGACCGAAAACTCGCGCAGCAACTTCCCTACGGCGTTGTCGGCATCGCGCAAGCGGCGCGGTTCTTGGTGGTTCATGGTTCCACCTCCAGGTTCAGATGCAGCCCCTGTGCGCGCGCCAACTCGGCGAATTCCTGGCGGGCGTAGTGCAGGCGAGTCCAAATGGTGTCTTCTGAGCAACCTAAGCGTTCGGCAATCTCGGGTCCTGACAACCCTTCAAGTTCAAACAGCGCCAGCACTTCGCGCTTCTTCGGTTTCATGCGTGCCAGCACTCGCTCCACCGCTCGCTTCTCGGAATGGGTTGCCGCCATGCGTTCGGGGGACGGGCTGGGTTGGGCACCCACCCAGACTCCCAAGCGCGCAAAGGCCTCGCGCACGCGGCGCCGGCGATGCCAGTCGGAGGCGATATTGGCCACGATGCGATACAGCCAAGTGGTCAATTTGCCCTCCTTGAATTGGTCGAGCTTGCGGAAGGCCACCAAAAACGCGTCGTGGGCCACCTCCTCGGCGTCGGCTGGTTCGAGGCCAAGGCGGCGGGCGCTCGCAAACACAAAGTTGAAGTGGCGTTGGTACAGCTCGCGCCAGGCGCCGGGTTCTTGGCGACGGCAATGGGCCAATAGCGCCATGAGTTCAGCCTGTGCATCCTGGTCTCCTGGCCCAGCTCCAGCGGGTGGTGCCAACGTAGATGAATGGCGCGAGGCCGCATCAACCTTCATGTCTGAGTTGTGTTCGATGTGCGAGTCGGGCCCACCTGTGTCGGAGGCTGTGGTCACGGAACCGCCCACGGTGACGAGAACCGACTGGTGTAGCCTACAGCGTTGGTGACGGTGGCCGTGAGGTTGCGGCCCGAGGGCGGGATGACGCTCAGACTAAAGTCGACCCCCACGGTGCACGGTGTCGTGGCCAAAAAGGTTTGGCCTTGATTGCCGTCGTCGGCAAACAGCTCAACGTCGCCCGCTTCGGCGCAGCTGCCGGTGACCCGCGTCGTGGTGACTGCGGTGAGCGTGGGCGGGGTAGGGCCCTCGCCAGCCCACCCGGTCAAGTAACTGATGCCTGCAGTTTGGTTGGCATAGATGCTGTTGTGGGTTACGCGCACGGGGTAGGCGTTACTGCGGATTTCCACGCCCAGGTCGTTGTGGGCAATCACGTTGTTGGGGCCTATGATCAAGCGGCCCTGGTTTGACAACGGGCCTTTGAGACCGCACGGCAGGGTTGGGTTTCCGGCTTTGTCGACGCCCACCCAGTTCTCCGAGAACACCACATCACCCGCCTCGCTTAAGGCACCGAACCAAAGGGGATCGGTGAGACCTGCAAACACGTTGCCGGTGATGGTCATGGGCACCCACACCAACACCCCGGTACCGATGCTGCCAAAGCCCTCGGCCCGCGCGGTGCGCGGGTCGTAGCCAAAGTAGTTGTCGCGCACAACCGGTGCCGTGCAAAACAGCCCGTCGGTGACAACACCGCTCTCGTTGTTGTTGAACGGACCGCTCTTGAAGTAGTTGCCGGGGCCAACCACGGAGCCGGTGCCCATCAGCATGAAGGCGCCGGCGGAAAACGCATCCGCCGTGAGCAGGCAACCGGCGGCCTGGCTGGCATTCAGAAACCACTTGTTATCGCCGCCAACGTGCGCGTCAATCTCCAAGCCCAGCAACAACGAACCGCCACTGAAGGTCGCCATGCAGCGGTTGCCACAAGTCTCGCTGAAGCGCAGATGCACATGGCGATTTCTGGCATCGATGCAAACCGCGGAAGTGTTGGGCAGCGACGGATCGCCATCGAACAGAATGCTCGCGTCGGAGTCAGGTGCAAACACCGCCTCATCGAACAAGATGGTGTCTGGGCCGGCGCGGTTGGCGGCGATGGTGAGCGCCTCCACGAGCGACAAGAAGCTGCCGGCGTTGGCGGGGTCGGCGAGGGTGGTACCACCCTCCAGCTCATCGGTGGTGGTCGTGACCAGAAGCTCAGGAGAGCCGGCTGGACAGTCCGGCAGGTTCTGGGTGGCAGCCCATTGGCCCCAGGGCATGGGTGACGCTGGGTCGCCAGCGTTGTGGGTGTTGGCGTCGCCACTATCGGCCAAGGTGCCGAGAATAAACGTGGAGCGGCCCAGGCAGCTGCTTACGCACAGAGCTGCAATGGCCGCGTGAATGAGCCGATACACGGCGCGTGCATGTTTATGCACAGGCCCGTGCGGGGCGGAACGGGTGCAGGGTTGCCGCTGATGTTTTGGCATGCGCTTGTCCAAAGAGTCCATGGCGCACCAGTTCTGCCACTGAACGTTCGTAGCCGTCCATCGCGGGTTGCGTTTCGGCCCACGCCAAGAATTCGCGCAACCCTTCGGTCAGCGTTACCTGAGGAGTGTACCCCAGCTCGCGACGAGAGGCCTCCAGGGCGGCGATGCATGCGAAGATGTCGCCCACGCGATACTGCGTGGTTTGTTCGAGGCGCGCGCCAGGGCCGCGCAAGGCCGCCAGGGTCTCCGCCACGGCGCCGATCGTGACCGCTTTACCGCTGCCGATATTGAAGGTACCTCCCACCGCGGTAGGGCTCTGCATGGCCAACAGGTTGGCTTGGGCCACGTCGCGCACGTGTACGAAGTCTCTCAGCGGACTGCCGTTTTCGTACAGCGACAAGGTGCTGCCGTTCTTTAGGCGGTTGTAGAACACCGTCATCACGCCGGTGTACGGGTTGTTCAGTGACTGACCGGCGCCGTAGACGTTGAAGTAGCGCAGCACCACGGTGGGGATGCCCAGCACGTGTTGTGCGTGGTGGCACAGATCTTCTTGGTGCTTTTTGGTCCAGCCGTAGATGGAGGTGGGGTTACAGGGGCGCGTCTCAACGGTGGGGACGGCCTCGGCAGGGCGTTGGCAGTGCGGGCAGCGCACCGCGAACTCACCCTCGGCGAGTTGAGCGGCGCTGCGCAGCTCCGGATAGAACTCGCCGTGATCCAAACAGCGATGTGTGCCTTCGCCGTACACGGCGCGTGAGGAGGCCAACACGAGGCGCTGCAACGGCGTTTTGCGGTTACTTAGGGCTTCTATGAGGGTGGCGGTGCCGGTGACGTTGGTGTGGTTGTAGGCGCGCACATCGTACATGCTCTGGCCGACACCAGTCTTCGCGGCCAGGTGGAAGACCACGTCGATGTCCTCCAAAGCTGCTGAAATCGTAGGTAAATCGCACACATCGCCGTAGCGACAGTCGGCTTGGGCACGCAGCTCTTCAGAAAAGCTGGCGCCGACGCCATGGATTTGCGGGTCCAAGACATCCAGGATGCGCACCTGATGGCCGGCGGCGACCAAGGTAGCCGTGGTGTGGCGACCGATGAACCCAGCCCCTCCGGTGATCAAGACGCGCGCCATAAAAACTCCTTGTTCGTTCAGCCCTCGCCGATGGATGGTCACAGCGAGCGCGTACCTTCAAAAAAAGTTGCTCTCGGCAGCCGAGGTGGGGGCAGGTGGGACGCGGGAGCCTGTTGATTTCGACGCAATGCGGTAGACCCCGAGCGGTTCGATATGCCATGAACGCGCGCAAGACGGTCTAGCGTTCATGGCGAGCGCGCCGAGGAGCCTTCGAGCCAATGAGCGACACAGCACACGCCCTCTCTCCTAGCTGGCATGCCTGGTTCGATAGGGCCACCTGGCAACGTTGGCTCGGCGCCTGCGGGGCCGTGGTGTTGCGGCCGTTCTACACACTGTACCAATGGCGTCTGGAGACGATGCTGCCCACGTGGCGGGTGCCGCAGCATATCGGCATCATTATGGATGGCAATCGGCGCTTTGCCCGCCAGCGCAACTTCTTCGATGTGGTGGTGGGGCACGAGCGCGGTGCCGACAAGCTAGAAGAAGTGCTGGATTGGTGTGAGCAGGCCGGCGTGCGCGTGACCACGGTGTGGATTTTTTCGTTGGAGAACTTTCAGCGCGAGGCGCACGAAGTCGAAGGCTTGATGCGTCTGTTCGAGCGCAAGTTCGGCGAACTGGCGAGTCACCCGCGCATTCATCGCAACCAAATTCGTATTCGTGCCTTGGGGCAGACCCAGCTGTTGCCGGCGGCAGTCCAAGGGGCGATTCGCGAGGCCGAACTGGCCACGGCGCATTACACGCGGCGCTTGCTGAATGTCGGGGTGGCGTATGCCGGGCGCGAAGAGATCACCGAAGCGTTTCGGCGTTTTCTCAGCGAGCGCGGCAACCGGGGAAAGAGCATCGCCGACGTTGTGCGCGAGCTTAGCTCTAGTTCTATTGCAGCCTACCTCGACACCTCGGATATGCCTGACCCCGACCTGATTATTCGCACCAGCGGCGAAATCCGCCTCTCCGGCTTTTTGTTGTGGCAGAGCGCCTATTCGGAGTTCTACTTCTGCGACACCAACTGGCCGGCCTTTCGCAAGATCGATTTTTTGCGGGCCTTGCGTGACTACCATCATCGGCAGCGGCGGTTTGGGCGGTAGCCACCGCGAGGGTCCCGCGTCGAGGATCCATTGACAGGCGTCGCGTTCCTCCGCATCTATACCCGCCTGATGTTCGAACGTGGGCCAAAATCAGCCTTTGCATCGACGCTGGTGCCTGTCCTGGCGCTCGTGCTCACGGCGCAGACGCTGTGGTTGCCAGTTGCCGAGGGCATCCATCAGGTCACCGCAACTCACGCCCATCGTTACTGTTCTGAACATGGCGTCTTTGAGCGGGTCGAGCAAAACCCAGAGGTATCGGGCAACGCCAATGCCGCAACCGTCGCTGACGGCCACGCTGTCCTTGGCACAGGTTCGCCAACAAGCAACCGCTTTGATCCGCACATTGCCTGCCCTCTCGCCAATGTACACTCCCAGCGTACGCCAGCCTGCACATGCCAAGAGCCAAGTGCGCCGTCCCCACCGCAACGGTCGCTCGGAACCACCCAGCAGAAGACGTCCACAAACCCGCTCGGCATCCTTGCCCTAGCCCCTAAGCAATCGCCTCCGCAGTCCCTCCGGTCATTGTAACGGCAGTCCCGCACCGCAGGTTTGTCCCCGCGGCTTGGCGGTTTTTGCGGGCACAACCTAAGACGTTGGTGCCTGCCCCGGTTACTTCTCCAGGAGGAGCCCATGCAACAATGGGTCAGTTATATGTTTGTCTTGTTGGCTGCCACGCTTGCGGCCCCGGCCGCAAACGCGTCTCCCGACTCTGAAATCCACGATTTCGACGCCGCTATTGCCAACGATGCGGCCGAAACCGAATCAGCGCCTACAGCACGGTCACCCCTCACTGGGGCGGCTGTCCAAATGCGGCAAATGAACCCAGATATCAGCCTGATCTTGGACACGAGCTTCGGCTGGTTTTCGCAGGACGACCACCTACGTCAGGGTGGCCACGCGATGAACGAGAACGGCCTGGCCGTGCAAGGCCTGGAGTTTGCGGCTTCGGCCTCGGTGGATCCGTTTTTCCGCTTTGATTTGAACTTCGAGCTGTCGCACCTGCACCTCGAAGAGGCCTACCTGACAACCCTCGCCTTGCCGCTCAACATGCAAGCGCGCATGGGTTACCTCAACGCGCAGTTCGGCCGTGAAAATCCGCTGCACCTGCACAGTTGGCACTTTTCCAATCCCTCGCTCATGCACTCGCGCTTTATGAGTGAGGAGCATTTCTCAGGCGCCGGGACCGAACTGTCGGTACTGGCACCCACGCCTTGGTACCTGCTGATCGTGGGCCAGGTCTTGGGAACCGCCGATGAGCTGGGGCTACGCTCAGATTCCTTTGGGAATGTCGCGTTCACCCAAAAGGGAAAAAACGACGGCCCCGAGGATTTTGTCTACGTCGCCCGCGTGGTGAATGCCGGCAGCTTCAGCGATGACTGGGCGCTGAACGTCGGGTTGAACGGTGCCTGGGGCCAAAGCCCCTACGTGCCCGACAACCGCGTGACACTTTATGGCGCCGACCTCTATCTGAAGTGGCGACCGCTCAGCACCGGCGATGATGCCATGGCCGTTGGTCTCACGGCCGAGGCGCTGGTGCGTGACACCCAAGTGCCGGGTGACAGCGTGCGCGATGCCGGCGGCTATGCAGCGCTCGATGTACAGTTCAACCGCTATTGGATCGCCAACTTGCGCGGTGACTACGTACAGACGCTCGGTGGCGAAGCCCCCGAGGGTTCGAACCTCCAGGGCCTCGGCCGTCGCGCTTCGCTGGCGCTGTCGTACATTCCCACACACTTCTCCAAGCTGCGCGTGCAACTGGACGTCGGCCAAGAGAAGCGCCTGCCACGTTATGTCGCAGGTTTCCTCCAACTTGAGGTGAGCGCCGGGGAGCACGGCGCCCACAGCTTCTGAGCCTGAGGAGTCGATCATGAAAACCTCACGTTTGTTGTTACTTGTGCTTGGCGTGCTAGGCGTTGCGGCGCCGGCGTCGGCCAAGTTGAATGTTGTCACGACGCTGCCTGATTTTGCGGCGATTGCGCAGGAGTTGGGCGGCGAGCGGGTGAACGCCGAGGCGCTGTTACGCGGCACTCAAGATCCCCATTTCGCCGATGCCAAACCGGCACTCATCGTCAAAGTGAACCGCGCCGACATGCTTGTGAACATCGGTTTGGGTCTCGAAGCTGGCTGGCTGCCGGTGCTCATGACCCAAGCGCGCAACGCCAATATCCAAGTGGGTGCGCCGGGTTACCTCGATGGCTCGCAGTTCGTCACGGCCAAAGAGGTGCCCGTAAAAGCCGACCGGGCCATGGGCGATGTGCATAGCGGCGGCAATCCGCACTACTACACCGCGCCCGACGAGCTGTTTCGCGTGGCCCAAGCAATCTCCGCCAAGCTCGTGGAACTCGACCCAGAAGGCCGCACTTACTACCAGGAACGCTGGCAGGCGTTTGCCACCAAGTATGAACAGAAAGTTCGTGAGTGGCAGGCGAAGCTTGCGCCGCTACGCGGCACCAAGGTCATCGTTTACCACCAAAGCTGGACCTATTTCCTCGACTGGGCAGGCTTGGTTGAGGTGGGGGCGCTCGAACCTAAACCGGGTGTGTCGCCTTCGCCCAGCCACGTGAGCCGGTTGTTCAACCAAGTGAAAGACCAAAAGGTCCGGTTTGTGCTGCAAGAGGTCTACCATCCGACAAGTCTGTCGGAGACCTTTGCCAACAAAGCGGGCGCGACGCTCGTGGTGCTGCCCTCCATGGTGGGGGCAGCCGACGGCATCGTGACGATCTGGGACAAGTTTGACCGCATCGTTAACCAACTGACAACCACCAAGTAATTAGGAAATACAGACCATGAAGACATCGTTCATTTCGAGCGGCTTTGTTGCCGTTGCTGCTCTCTCTTCCGGGTTCATGCTGAGCGCCTGTGCCGATGATGATGGCGACAAGACCCAATGCCCGACTTGCGACAACATGACGGAGCTTCTGGTGGGCACCAAGTGCGTGCCGATCGCCGAGGTCGAAGCGTGTGGCCCAGATGGGCACCTGCACGGCACTGAATGCCACTGCTTTGGCGGCCAGAGCCCCACGGCCATCGGCGGCGCAAGCTATTGTTTGCAGGCGGCATGCAGTGACGATTCTGCTATCGAGGTGGACCTCGATGCCGAGGCCTGTGCGCACCACGAAGATGCCGCTGAAACCGTGGTGCCAGCAGCGACCTTTGCCGAGTTTGACAGCGCACACGTGGGCACGGAAGTGTTGGCGGAGCTGAGCTTGCCAGCCCTGACCACGAGCTACCTTCACTTCGAGGCGGACGAAACCGGGCACGTGCTCGTTTACCTTAGTCACGCCGAGGTTTTTGTGGGCGCCTACAATGCGGCCGAGCAGCCACTCGAAACGGTGAATCTCGGCGTCAATGCCGATTGCCCGGCCGACTTCGCCGAGGTTTGGGAGGTCCACGTCGTGACCGATGCTGGCACCGTGGCGCCGCAGATCTTGGCGTTCGCCCCGGCAAGCGCCACCACCGTGAGCTTGGTGTTGCTTAAAGAACACGCGCACGAATAGGGGACGACCGTGATCACGCTCGACAATGTTGTCTTGGGGCATGCTGGCAGGCCGCTGTTGCGGCCTATCTCGATCTCCGTAAGTGCAGGTGATTTCTGGGGTATCGTGGGCCCCAACGGGGCCGGCAAATCCACGCTCATCAAGACCATTGTCGGGCTGATCCCGGCGGTGGGCGGCGCCGTGCAACTCGCACAGCCCTTGCCGCGCTTTGGCTACGTGCCGCAACAACATGCGCTGTCGGCCCATTATCCGCTCACAGCCTTTGATGTGGTGCTCATGGGCCGCACCGGCATGTTGAGGCTTGGCCAAAGGCCCAAGGCTCAGGACCTCGCGCGCACCCACGAGGAGCTAAGCCGCATCGGCATGGCGGCCGTGGCACAACACCAATTCGCCGCGCTTTCGGGGGGGCAAAAGCAACGCGTATTGATGGCGCGCGCGTTGGTGAGTGATCCGGACGTCTTGGTATTGGACGAGCCGACCGCAGGCATGGATCTACCAGGTGAAGAGAGCATTTTGGCTTTCCTGCGTCGGCTCCATGCCGAGCGAAAGATGGCGGTGTTGATGGTGGGGCACCACATCAGCAACGTCGCGCGCGTCGCCACCCACCTGTGTCTCATCAATAAAGATACGAGCCTGTTTGAGGCCGGCCCGGCAGCGGCCTTGCTTACGAGCACGTGCCTATCGCGCGTTTACAACCAACCCATCGCGGTCGAGCGCGTCAACGGCGCCGTGCAGGTGTTTGCCCAGGAGCAGCCCCATGACTGAGTCGGTATCGTTTTGGCAGAGCTGGTTCATGTGGCGCGACGCCATCATCGTGGCGGCGCTGTGCGCGGCGGCGCTGTCGTACTTGGGCGTCTGGATTGTGCTTAAGCGGGTGGTGTACGTGCCGCTCGCGTTGTCACAGGTATCGTCCGTGGGCGTCGTGGTGGCCTTCTTCATTTGTAGCCTATTGGAAGGGCATCGCACCTCGGCCTTGTTCGACCCTGCGTGGATGTCACTCGTGTTTGGCCTTGTGCCCGCCTTCTACTTTGCTCACCCAAAAGGCGAGGGCAGCAACGCCACAGTGGTGGCCTACTTGGTGTCAGCAGCGTCGGCGCTGCTTCTGGCGGGCTTCGTGCGCCAAGATCTTCACGATGTCGATAGCGTGTTGTTTGGCAGTGCCGTGCTGGTCGAAACCATTCAGATTGTCTACGTGGGTCTTGCCGTGCTGGCGTTGGGCCTGGTGCATGTTTTCTACTATCGGCGCTTCTTGTTCATCAGCTTCGACCCAACCTCCGCCGGTGCCTCAGGCCTGCGGGTGTATCGACACGAGGTGCTGCTCTACGTCACCTTTGCCATCATGATTTCGGTTTCGACCCGCGCCATTGGCGCGCTACCGGCCTTTGGCTTCACCGTGCTGCCGGCCCTAGCGGCCCTCAACCTCGCCACCACGATGCGCGCGACGTTTGTACTGGCGACTCTGATAGGCACGCTTTCAGCCGTGCTGGGCTACTACCTGTCGTTCGTGTGGGAGCTGCCCACCGGTGCCACGATGGTGGGAGTAGCGGGCTTAGCGTACGTCGCTACGGCATGGATTCCTACCCGCTCTCGCCGTGCTGAAACATACGTCGTGCCTGTCGATTCAAGTCAAAACTGCGCCCGCAACGCTTCTTGACATTATGAGCATATGCTCATAAACAGGCACCCACCTGCTGTTTTGGGCCGGCCACGGCTCATGGCGGTGTTGAGGTGGCGATGGTTCGGCCCTGCTGCAAACGCAACATTTCGGGACAACCGCTGGCATCGGTGTTCAAGCCGGTGGGGATGCCGCGCTGTGAGTTGGACGAGTTGGTGTTGGCGCTCGACGAGTTCGAAGCGTTGCGGCTGGTCGATCTGAACGGCCAGTACCATGAACAAGCAGCCGCCCAGATGGGCGTGTCGCGACCGACGTTGGGCCGCATCCTCGATGCTGCCCACCAAAAAGTCGCCGATGCCTTGGTGCACGGTAAAGCGCTGCGAATCGAAGGGGGTCCGGTAGTCAGCGCTGGGCCGCGTCGTTGTTGCAAGGCGCATCACCACGCACACACAAAAGGGAACAAGTCATGAAGCACGGCAGTCTCATTGGCTGCCCCGCCAACGGGTTCTGGTGTTCAAGAAGCCGTGAGTCACGCGCATGGCGCGCGGCGGCGACACGACGATGAAGAAGACGAGAGGAATACGATGATGACGATCTGTATCCCGGTGAATGAAGACCTCGGCCTGAAAAGCCAAGTCTGCGCCCATTTCGGCTCTGCCCCGGCGTTTTTGCTGGTCGATGTCGACACCGGCGCTTGCCGTGCAGTGATCAACCAGAATCAACACCATGGCCACGGTATGTGCACGCCGCTTGCGTCACTGGCGAACGAGACATTCGAGAGCATCGTCGTGGGTGGCATTGGTATGGGCGCTTACAACAAACTTACCGCCGCGAATATCCGCGTGTTCGTTTCCAATTTTGCCACGGTGGCAGACACGGTAACGGCCTACAAGGCTGGCACGTTGCCACGTATGGAGCCGGGCCATACCTGCGCCGGGCACGGGCACGATCACGCCTAAAGGCCACCTCGCCAAAGCTATCGGCGAACCGTTACACCTGTGCGGAGGAGACAGAATGCTACAGACCCTATTGCAATGCTCACTGCTCGTCGCGGCACTGGCCGAAACGCCATCGGCGCTGGGCGGCTGCAAACTTGGCGCCCCAGCAAAAATGACCATAGCCCAGGATTCTCGCTTCGTCGCGGGTGATGCTGCGGCCCCGGTGGTGCTGAGTCTGTACGCGTGCGCGCGCAGTGAATACTGCAGCAAATTGGTCCCGGCGCTCTACTACGAGGTGGTAAATGGACGCCTCAAGGGCAAAGTCCGGCTCTACTTCCGGCCGTTCTTTCCGGAAAAACAGCAGGATGCGGCTCTGTGTGGTCGGGCGCTGGTGGCGGCGGCCAGCCAAGGAATGCTCTGGCCCTACCTGCTGCATGTCTACTACCACCGAGACGACTTCGAGCAGTGCAAGTTGCACATTTGGGCCAAGCTGCAGGGGCTCGACCGCGGCGCGTTCGATCTGGCCTGGGATGCGCCGGAAACCCTCGAACTGTTGGCCGCCACTCGTCGTGAGGCAGTCGCCAACCAGGTTGAGGCTATCCCCACCGCGTTTGTGAACGGACGCAAGGTCTTGTGTGAGCCGACGCGCGAAAGCCTCACAGAGTTGTTGGAGGCCGAGTATCAAAGGCTGCAAGTCCCGTGACGCCAGAGTCGCGTGGCCCTGCGCTCGCGGCCCGCATTACAGGAGTGTGCGTACACTGGTTTGCGACGCCATCTCTGAACCGGTCCGGGCCACTCTTTTTGCTCGCGGCATCGCCGTCATCGAATTTGTCGCGGGCGAGTTCGACGAGGTTCTCACCGCCTTCACCGAACACCGCATCGTGGATCTACAACAGGCTTTCGAATCCCAAGGATGAATTCCGATCTGACCTGAACGCGAGGTACGCCGGGGATGTTGGCCACGCTTGAAGCGCTCGATCGGCGGGTGTTTGGCGCCATCAACCAAGGTGGGCCGCCGTGGTTGGATGCGCTGTTTGCGTTGTTTTCGAGCCCCGTGGTCGGCGCGTTCGCGGCTTTGGTACTCGTAGCCTTTCTCGCCTACAGGTATCGCTGGGCAGCGCTCCGCCCAGGCGTGGCCATGGGTTTGGGGTTTGCGCTTTCTGATTGGCTTGGCTTTCATCTGCTGAAACCGTGGTTCGCGCGCGTCCGCCCCTGCTATGCGCTTCCGGAAGACAGTGTGCGCTGGCTTCTGCCTGCGGCCAACGTTGGGTCGATGCCCAGCCTACATGCCGCTAACTGCTTTGCGGTCGCATACGTAGTGACGCGCTTCGAACGACGGCTCGGATGTTTTGCCTATCCGGTGGCGAGTCTGGTGGCCCTGAGCCGCGTCTACGTCGGTGTGCACTGGCCTGCCGACGTGGTCGTGGGAGCCGGATGGGGAACGCTTGCGGGGATCACGGCGTGGACGTTGGCCCAACTGCCGCGCGCTTCAGTGCCCGACTAATGACTTGCAGATGCGACGATAGCTGTGACGTGTTTGCACGGTTGCGACGCCCGGGGCAAAAAACACAGGTGGATGCCGTTGCTATGGTACGGGTTTGACGGCCTATCGCGAAAGGTGCTTCGATGTCGCTTCCCATATTGCTGCTGTTCGTACCGTGCCTTGCGGTGGCCGACGAGGCGCCCCCGGTTGCGACGCTCCAACCTGTGACCTCGTTGTTCTACCACAGCACCGATATCGGCTCCGAGGCGCAGTTCAACCCGTTCACGGTGTGGGTGAACAGCGGCTTCGATATCCTCGCCAAACCTTCGTATCGCCGCAGCGTGTTAGAGGTCGAATATCAGGCCGGGTTCAGAAACGTCTTCGACAACCTCAACAATGGTGTTGCGCGCGTGCGCCGCGTAGGCATCGAGCGGGTGGTGGCTCACGAGGTATTCCCTTACCGGGGTATCGACAGTCAGCATGGCCAGTGGATCCCCAATGTTTTCGGACACATGCTGGGTGAGGGGATGCTGTCGCGCAAGCTCTCCGACTGGTACGAGTTGCAGAACGTCCCCTACCCACGGCTGTGGGGTTTGGCCACCTTGGTGGCGACGCAATTTCTCAACGAAGCTGCGGAGAATGGTAGCTACAAAGGCACCAACCTAGATCCCGTGGTCGACCTCGGGTTGTTCAACCTGCTCGGGTATCTGTTGTTCGTCACCGACGAGGTCGCCGGGTTCTTCGCGGGGCCGGTTCAACTCAACTACTGGCCGGGGCAGGCGGTGCTCGACCTACGCAGCGGTGAGCTGTTCAACCACGGCGAAAACTTCGCCTTCAAGCTCTGGCTGGGCGATTGGACGAACCTGCGTGGCTTCTTTTACTTCGGCGGCGCCGGGCTGTTTGGCTTGAGCCTGCCACTGGGCGTGCACGATGCAGTGAGTGTCGCCGCGGGCCCGCACCTGATGTGGATGAAACCCAACATGGTGAATGGCAATCGCTGGTTGCAACCGGCGGGCGATATGAACTGGGACTTGGCACTGTTCTGGGACCGTAACGAGTCGTTGTTGGCCTCGGTTCAAGGGGGCGGCATGTCTACACGTTTCGTGGCGCTCAACGTCTACCCAGGCGTCTGGCGTCTCGGCCCTGTGGGCATCGGTGCCTATGCTTTTTGCTCCGAAGATGTCGGAACTGCCGTTGGCCTTACGGTGCAAGCGGTTCCGGTGGTGCCTGGCGTGATCCTGGGCCGCGAAACGCCGCGGCCTGCGTTCTAGGGAGCAAGAAGTCTGATGATGTCCACAATATCCAGCGACGAACAGCAAACGCTGCGGCACTCGGCAGGCCACCTCATGGCCGCAGCCGTGCAGAAACTCTTTCCCGATGCCAAACTCGGTATGGGCCCGGCGATAGATAGCAGAAGCGCGGGCGCTCTTCGTCGACCAGCCCCACAAACTCGACCGATGATGCCGACTATTACCTGAAGCCGATGAACTGCCCGTTTCACATCCTCATCTACAAGACCGAGAAACGCTCCCACGTTGGGTTTTGCCGAAATCACGCCTACCTCGCGACCCGCCCCCAAGACGCCATCGGCGAACCTGAGCGTTGGGAGCAAGCGGTGGGTTCGCTCCCGCGGGCTCTTCTGCGCGAGAGCGTCAGCTACGATGTGAGCTTTGCCATCATGACTTCGGTCTCGACCCGCGCCATTGGCGCGCTGCCGGCCTTTGGCTTCACGGTGCTGCAGGCCCTGGCGGCCCTCAACCTCGCCACCACGATGCGCGCGACGTTCGTGCTGGCGGCTCTGATTGGCTCCCTGTCAGCAGTGTTGGGGTACCACCTGTCGTTCGTGTGGGAGCTGCCCACCGGTGCCACGATGGTGGGCTTGGGAGGCCTGATCTACCTCGCGACGTTGTTGCGGCCAAACCGAGGCCACGCGCCGACGTTAGTGGCCCCAAAATGACGCTTGTCTTTATCCTAGCGGCCGCGCTCGCTGGTGGTCTTGTCTCCGTTCTGCTCGCGGCTGGTGTGCTTGCCCTGCAGCCAGCCGCCGTGGAGCGGTGGCTGCCCCGACTGGTCAGCTTCTCCACAGGAAGTTTGTTGGGGGCGGCGCTGCTCGGCATGATTCCGCATGCCGCTGCGAACCTTTCTGTTCGCGCCATCGCCACGACGGTGTTAACGGGCCTGGTTGCTTTCTTCGTCATGGAGAGACTCTTGCTCTGGCGCCACTGTCACAAGCAAGACTGCCACGTCCATGCCAACTCGGGCCCACTTCTCCTGGTTGGCGACGCCTTCCATAATTTCGTCGATGGCGTGGTCGTTGCTGGCGCATTTCTCGACTCGACGTCACTCGGCCTCATGGCCGCAGTATCGATCATTGCCCACGAGGTGCCGCAAGAACTCGGCGAGTTCATGGTTTACCTGCATGAGGGCTACACGCGAAAACGGGCGCTCCTTCTCAACACGGTCACGAGCCTCACCAGCGTGATGGGCGCCGTGCTCGGCTACTTCTTTCTCTCCGCGATGCGCCATACTGGCCCGTATTTGATGGCGTTCGCGGCCGCGGGATTACTCTACGTCGCACTCGCCGACCTCATACCGGCGCAGCGGGGCACGACAACCTTGCGCCTAGCGCTTTGCGATTTCGGGCTGCTCGTGCTGGGCATCGCCGTCATTGGCGTCGTCACGTTGGGGCATTGACACGTCACCGTCGCAAGAACGCGACGATCACCCACACGAATCGCTCATCTCTGCAACGGTAGCGGCACTCGTTCATTCCGCATGTCTTCTCTTAACCATCTGTAGTTGCGGTGTTTTCAAGAACACGCACGACGCCAATCGGCTTGGCCCGGTTTCTGCTCATACAGCTTTCTGAGGGGTTCACCGGGGGTATCAAGGAGGCTCTAGATGCCTGAAAGAAATCAGATGGGTCCGCTGGGACAAGGTCCCATGACAGGTCGTGGCAGGGGTCGATGCATGGAAAATAACACCGCACCCAACGACTTCTGGCGGGGCCCAGGCTTTGGCATGGGGCACGGTCGCGGTTGGGGGTGCCAGGGAAACCAGGGCGGCGGAAGACACGGCTGGCGGCATCAGTTCAACGCGACCGGCGTGCCTGGGTGGATGCGCACATCCCTGGGTGCGACCCAGACGCCACCGTTGGCAGAGGCTTCGCCATTACCGGAGAGCGCCCGAGAGCAAACACTTACGGCGTTGAGGCAGCAAGCAGGCGCCCTCGAACAAGCCTTAGGCGACCTGCGCGCCAAGTTGCATGAACTTGAGAATGCCGAAGCCAAGACGGCGATTCTGAACGCCAAGGTCCGACCATGAAGATTGCAGTCACTGCAGAAGGCCCATCTCTAGATGCGGCACTGTAAGCAGCACGGTAGATGTCCGCAGTAGTAGCACTCGTAGATGTCCGCCAATTTCAGGGCCAAGTTGTCGAGGATGTGGGAGCGACAACCAACGGCCCGGGAGTTCCGGGACATGCGGATGCAGGATGCCGTGGGCAAGGCGATGGCTGGCCTAATAACGTGGAAGGAAGTTGAGCATATTTGCGGAGTTACACCGCGACACGTGCGTCGACTGCGCGCGAAATGCCGGCTTGAGAACTTCGTATCGTTGCAGAAGCAGTTCAGTGACAAGCGCAAGCTTGCAGAACGTCTGGGACTGCGATTGCACGAGGTGCTGCGCGACAAACGTGCCGGGCGCTTGATGCCGAAGCAGGTCGATGCGGAAACGGTGCGCGAGATCATGCACCTGCGCCAAAGTCGGTACTACGACTTCAACGTGAAGCACTTCCACGAAAAGCTTGTGGAGAAGCACAAGATCTCCTTGAGCTACACGTACGTGAAGACGTTGCTGCAAACGACCGGCCTGGCCGACAAAGCGCCAGCCAAAGGCAAGCACCGACGGCAACGACAACGACGGCCACGGGTGGGCATGATGCTTCACATCGATGGCAGCGAATACGCCTGGCTCGGCCCTGAGATGGGCAAGCGGGATTTGATCTACATCCTCGACGACGCCACAGGCGAAGCGCTCTTTGGCGAGTTTGTGCCTGAAGAGAGCACGAAGAGCTGCTTGGTTGGCTTGCAGCATGTGCTCAAGACGAAAGGTCTGTTTTCAGAGCTGTACAACGACCGCGGCAGTCACTTCATCCGCACACCGAAGGCCGGAGGCCCAGTTGAAGAGGGCTCCGTGCAAATCGCTCGAGTTCTGCGTGGCCTTCGGATTGGGGCAATCTATGCGCGATCGCCGCAGGCGCGCGGACGCGGAGAGCGGGCGTTTCGCACGGTTCAGGGTCGACTGCCCCAAGAGCTTCGCGATGCCGGCATCAGAGATTGGGACGAGGCAAATCGATATCTGCGCGAGGTATTCATCCCCGACTTCAACAGCAAGTTTGCGGTCGACCCGCAGGAGCCGGGGAGTGCCTTCATCCCAACCGTGGGTATCAACATCGAGCGGGCGTGTGCTCTGGAGCACAGCGTGTCGGTGTATGCCGACAACACGGTGCGATGGCATCGGCGCACGTTCCAAATCCCCGAGCATTCAAGCCGGCCGAGTTTTGCGAAGTGTAAAGCGCTGCTGGTGGAGTACCTCGATGGGCGCATCGACATTGAGTACGGCCCACTGACCATTGCCCGCTTCGACGATGCCGGCAAACCGTACACGGCCGAGACCCGTCGCAAGGCGGTGGCTGGAGGACGCAAGTGAAACAGAGCCAACGAGCACGGGCGCTCAACGAAGGGATGCCAACCCAACGTACGGAGGCGACAACAGATTTTCGAAGCAATCAGTTCAGTGAGGCGTCGGGCTACGCCCTCCGCCTCACTGGGCTCACCTCAACAGGCGGACATCTATAGGTGCTACTGAAGCGGACATCTATGAGTGCTTGCTACACGAAGCCCCGCGGCGCCAGGCGGCGCTGACGACCGGCGCGATCGGACCCCGGCGGCGCCGGTTGACACAGCTCACGACCTCCGGGCACAACAGAGGCCTGGAAGTCTGATGTACAAGCCGGCGGTCCACGTCACAGCCCTACAGCTCCTGCTGTCGCTCCCCGCGCTCCTCGGCGCGGCCTCTTCGTCCGCCGAAGCGGCGCCCGAGTCTGCCGCAGCGGCTCCTAGGAATTTTTAGCACACCCCCAGTCCACGTCTCGAGCTGCAAACAACCAACAGTCAACGCTTGAGCCAGCAAACCATCGCATCCTCTGTGTCTCGCGTCTGTCTGTATACTCGTAAACG
>JAKLEG010000560.1 GCA_022703175.1 Myxococcota bacterium
ACTGGAAACTTGCCGACTGGTTCCGGCTGGGCCTACGTGGCCGTATTCATTACATGTTTTTTAACGTCGATACGCCCTTGTCGTTGCTTTACGTAGACGGCGGCCTGGTCGCCACGGCGGTGGTCAAATGACAGTCACACGCGTACGAATCCTGGGAATGTTAGGTGCCATCAGCCTGCTCGCTGGCGCTATCGGGTGCGGCAACCTTTCCAACGAAGATCTGCTGTTTATTTGGGGCGTGCCCACCAAAACAGAGCTAGAACTCGTGGTCGCAGCCAACACGACGAACGCGCAGGCCCTCACCTACCAAGACACGCCGAGCAATCGATCCACGTTATACGCAGTTTCCAGCAAGGCGGCCCTCGATTTGAACGGCAGCGTGGGCTCACTGTTGGACTTTGTCGACGCGCTGGGTCGCGGTTATCCGCCCACCACGCGACTGGAAGATGCCCGCATCTGGGGACCGATTGAGAATTTGGAGGGTAACGGGGTGACGATGCAGCTGGAGATTCAGCGCGGCCAGAACGACCAGGAGGAGGCGCGTTATCGCTTCTGCCTGGCGTTTGCCAAGGATACCGATGTCACGGGTGCGGCACCGCGCTGCACTGAGCCCGCGCAAAACGGCTATCACACCGTGCTCTGGGGGTTTTACGACCCACACACCCCCGAAGGCAGCGCGCGGGCGGGCGCGGGCGACCTGCACCTGGATTTCGAGGCGATGCACACCGTGGGAATTGGCAACACCAATGACCGGGGCACCATCGACATCGCCTACGACTTTACCCAAGGCGGCGAAGCCAAGCAGATCGACCTCGCCGTGGCCCGCCCGGCCGAAGGCACCACCCCCGCCTCCACGGCCAGCTACGCCTACAACCTAGACCTCGCGGGCAAAGTCGACTTCTACGTAGATGTGCAAAACGTCCTCGACCAAAGCAAGCCTGACCCCAAACCCCAAGACATTAGCATCGATGCCGCCTGGTTGGCGGATACCAGCGGTCGGGGCAACAGCGTTTGGCGCGGTGGCAACTTGCAGGCCGACCAATATGTCACGCTGGACGAGTGTTGGGACAGCGCCCAAGAACGGACCTACTGGCGTACAGCATTATACAAAGACGGCGTCGAGCAGCTTATCCTCGACCACGGTGGCGACGCGCTCGCCTGCCCGAGCCTCTAACCGCAGCCTAACGAATGCGGGACCAACCGCGAATGGTCAGCCCCGGCCTTCGTTCCTAGCAGGCTCGCGAGCCGCTATTCAGAGATGATCGAGACGTCGTCGAGACCAAAACCATCGTCGCTGCCAGACTCATTGGCATCCGACCAGCGTAACCACAACCACTGCCCCACGGGCACGTTCACCGCAATATTGGCCGTGAGCACCTGGCGATTCTCGGCCAGGTTGCCGTTGAGCGCCGCCGATGTCGCGGTGACCTTGGGCGACGTAAAATCCAACGCCGGCACGGCCACCCAGGTGCCGGTAGGAATGCTGGTGCTATCGGTGGCAACCACCTGGTACTCAAACACCAACTTCTGCGCCACGCTGTTGGCCACACGCCATTGTTCGCCTGTGTAACTCACCGTCACGCTTGCCAAAGTGCCGCTGCCCGGATTTGCAAGCTTGTAGGCGTACTGCAACGCCGACGTGCTGTTGGTAACCAAGCCGCCCAAGGCTCGCTCGGCCGCGGCGCCGGTGCCAAAGCTGTAGATGCCGCCCGTGGAGCTTGTGCCGTCGCCGACGCGGTAACTCGTAACCTCACCGCCTGCGCCTTGCGCCAGATACCAACCCGGAACCGTCACGCCGTTGGACCACGATGGTGAACCCGAGGCGGCCAGCGTGTCGAAGTTCTGGCTGTAGCTCCAACCTGTCAGCGTCGCGACACCCGTGGCCAGCGGCGGCGTGCTGTTGGCCGCGGTGTCGCACAACATCCAAGTGGCCCCACCATCGCCGGAGAACTCGTAGATGTAGTAGTAAGTGCCGCTTTGACCGGGGTTAAGCGGCGCAGTGTAGCGGTCATCGTCGGCAAGGTCGGCGTCGAAGCTGGCCTCGACACAAGTCAAGGCGGCGAGGTCGCCCGTGCCATCAAAAGTCACGTCGTCGTAACAGAGCCGCCCCACAATCCCGGCCAAGCGACCCACGCCGTCAGTGCCCACGGCGTTCACGGTACCGAGCACCGGGTTGGCATCGCCAAAGAACCCGGTGACCCCTGGTGTCGCAACACCGCACGCCACGATCGTCACGTCGGCCGGGCAGCTTTGCTCTTCTTCGTGGTAACCGGCATCGCAATCCCAGACGCAATCGGCGGGTGTGGTCCAGCCACCAGCTGTCGTGAAGGTGATGGTCACATCGGCCGCAACGGCGGTCGCATGTTCGGGCACCGCCGCCATAGAGCAGGCCACCACCTGGCTGTTGAGGCAGCTGCCCGTGACGTTGTCGTAGTCCGTATCACAGGCCCACGTGCAGGTTTCGGGCGTGGCCCAGCCACCGAGCGTTGTGTAGGTGATGGACACAAGGACCGACACCGAGTGGGCATGCTCCGGGGCTGTCGCTGGCGTGCAGACCACCTGCTGGGTGTTGATACAATCACTGCCGGTGTCGAAGTAGTCAGTGTCGCATGTCCACGCGCAGGTGTCGGGCGAGGTCCAACCGCCCGCGGTCGTAAAAGTGATGGTCACGTCGGCGGCGGTGTAACTCGCATGCACCGGCACGGCGGCGATAGCACAAGCCACGACCTGGCTATTGACGCAGCTGTCGCTGACGTTGTCGTAGTCGGTGTTGCAGGCCCACGCGCAGCTAGCAGGCGGGCTCCAGCCATCTGCCGTGGTGTAGGTCACTGTCACGGGTGCCGACACAGAATGGGCGTTAGTCGGGGCCGCCGCAGGGGTACAGGCCTCGGTACGGCTGTTGATGCAATCGCTGCCGGTGTCGAAGTAGTCGGTGTTGCACGACCACGCACAGGCCGCTGGCGAGGTCCAACCGCCAACCGTGGTGTACGTGATGGTCACGCTGGCATCTACCTTGGTGGCGTGGGTCGGGACGGCTGCAGCTGAGCACGCCACTTGTTGGCTGTTCAGACAAGCGCCATCGACATCGCCATAGTCGGGGTCGCAAGCCCACGCACAATCGGTAGGCGTGCTCCAACCTCCGGCGCTCGTGTAAGTCACTGTCACGTCAACGGTAACCTGATGCGCGTGGGTAGGCGGCGTGATGGTGGCGCAGCTTGTAAGCTTGGTATTAATGCAAGCGCTGCCCGTGGTTTCGTAATCGGTGTCACAAGCCCAGGCGCACGTGGCCGGGTCCGTCCAACCGCCTGAGGTCGTGAAGGTGATGGTCTCGATCGACGCCACCTCGTGCCCGTGGCTAGGCGGCACGACACTTGCACAGGGTACGTCCTGGACGTTGAGGCACTCCCCAGAGACATCATCGTAATCGGTATCACACGCCCAGGCGCAATCGGCCGCCGTGCTCCAACCGCCTGCCGAGGTGAAGGTCACCGGAACTTCGGTCAACAGCTGATGCGCGTTGACGGGGGGCGCGATGGTGGTGCAGGCCACAAGCTTGGTGTTGATGCATTCGCTGCCGGTGCTGTCGTAGTCGGTGTCGCACGCCCAGAGACACGCCGCCGGGGCACTCCAACCATCGGCCGCGGTGTAGGTAATGGTCACCTGTGCAGCCACTTGGTGAGCATTGGCAGGTGGCGTCACGGCGGCGCAAGCCACCTCGCGAGCGTTCACACAGCTCGCGTCGACCAGGTCGAAACCAGCGTCACAGGCGCAGGCGCCGGTGCTCTCCAAACAGTGCATGTTAGCACCGCACTGCACGCCGTCGCAGGCGGGCGTCGGCGTGGAGTCGTCAGAAGAGTCGCCACACGCCCCAAGGGATGTCGCCAAAGCGATCGCAACAAGGGAACCTAACGTACTTCGTAACATGGTGGCACCTACAGCCTCACGCGCCTTGGCGGCGCCTGCGGCGGATTTAAAGTCGGTGCCACGCTAACGCAGCTGTGCCCGAACGTCCACTGGCCATCAACCAAGCGCCAACGGCATCCTACCCGGCCCCCCCCCCAGGCCCGCACG
>JAKLEG010000561.1 GCA_022703175.1 Myxococcota bacterium
ACGAGTTGAGTGTTGATGCAGCTGCCGCCCACGAGGTCGTAGTTCGCGTTGCAGGCCCAGCTACAGTCGACCGGGGTGGTCCAGCCGCCAGCCGAGGAATAGGTGACGGTGACGTTGCCCGTGACTTGGTGGGCGTTGGTCGGGGGCGTGATGTTATGGCAGGCAACCTGTTGGCTGTTGATGCATGCGCCGCCCTGGTTGGCATAGTCGATGTCGCAGCTCACCGTGCAGTCCGCCGGGGTGCTCCAGGCGCTGCCATCAAAGGTTATTTGCACGAGGGTGTCATTGATGGTGCCATGCTCGGGGACGATCACGGGGTCGAGGCAGGCGACCATTTGGGTGTTGAGACACGCGCCGTCCACCAAATCGTAGCTCGCATCGCACTCCCAGCTGCAATCAGCGGCTGTGCTCCAACCGTTCGCGTCGGTGTAGGTCACCGTGACGTCGGCCTCAACCTGGTGAGCGCCAGCAGGTGCGCTGATGGCGGTGCAGGCTACGAGTCGGCTGTTGATACAGTCCGTTTCGGTGTTGAAGTAGTCGGCGTCACACGCCCAGCTGCACTCGGCGGCGTCGCTCCAACCGGTGTTGGTTGAGAACACGATTTCTACCAGGTCGCTTGCGGCCGAGGCATGCTCAGGCAGGAGAATCGGCTCCGTGCATGCTACCATTTGCGAGTGCAGGCAGGCGTCATTCATCCAGTCGTAGTCAGTGTCACAGGCCACCTCGCAGGCGGCCGGGGTCGTCCAACCGCTGGCGTCGGTGTAGGTGATGGTGACTTGCGCGTCCACCTGGTGACCATGCTCCGGCGCGGTCACTGCGGTGCAGGCCACCTGTTGGCTGTTCACGCAGGCGCCTTCGATACTTGCGGTATCGGCGTCGCAGACGCAGGCAAACGACGTGGTGTCGCAGTGCATGTTGGTGGCGCACTGCACGTCGCCGCAGCTGTCGGGGGTTGTGCTCACGGTACCGTCGCCGCACGCGGTCAGCGTGAGCAGCGGTGTCAGACACAGAGCGAGGAGACAACTTCTGTTCGTCATGGCTCTTCCTACGTCAAGCCGCCCTCTCGGGCGGCGGTTGGTTGCCTGGTTACCGTCCGCAGACTAAACGCCGCGATCGGCATGGTCAATGTGCGACAGCGGGGCCGAGGTAGGCGTTTGTCGTACTTTTGTCACGGCGCGTGCTTTTCGCGCGCGGGTCGGAATTCTCAACAATCCAGCCGAGTTCCAAAAGTACGTCGGGGGCAAAAAAAGTGTGTTTGCGCGCGCCTGGTACTTGGCAAAGGGCATGGGGCTCAGGATAGAAGGAAACTATGCATATAATGTTACGGCAAAACCGCGGGTGTGTGGCGGCACTGACAATGGCTGCGTTGTTGTTTGTCTGGCCGCTCGACCTATTGGCCGCTGACGCTGTGACGCCAAGTGAGCCGTCGGCAGCACAGGCACCCGAGATGGCACCCGCCGTTGGAGTGGCCCCTCCCGTCACCGCCGCTCCGGTTGCTGCGGCAGCGACGACGACACCTGCCAACGACTTGCACGAAACCGAGGGTGAAAGCGACGCTGACAGCAGCAACAACGACGATACCGCGTTGCCCGACCAAGCCGAACTAGAGACGCCGGTGGCGGGCGACACCGGGGCCACCGAATTGGTCTACACCGGCGACTTGGACGACGCAGAGTTGTTGCGCCGCTTTACCAGTGAGCTCGAAACCCTGGGGTCGGTATCGGTAGGCGTGGCCGAAGAAGGGCGCGTCATCAACGGCGTGCAGCTGCAAGCGGGCGCCAGCGTCCAAGTGGCGGTTCCTGAGTATGGCTACGCCACAGCGGAAACCATTGCGGCCGTGGAGCGGGTGGCCGAGAAGTTGCGTGCCGAGCTCGTCGAGCCGTCGCCATTGCGGGTGAGTCATATCGGCAAGAAGAGCGGCGGCTACATTCGTGGGCACTTCAGCCACCAATCAGGCCGCGACGTCGATTTCGGCTTTTTCTACCAGGCTGGCGTCGACCCAGGTCACCTTACTGGACGTCGCGAAAGCTTGATGGATGTGGCCAAGAACTGGGCCTTCTTGAAGGCAGTGGTTACTGAGAGCGACCCGCAGGTCATCTTGGTGGACTACCGCATCCAGAGCTTACTCAAGGCTTATGCGCTCTCACAAGGCGAAGACAAAACCTGGGTCGAGTCGCTGTTTGCTGGGCCCACCGCGATCGTGCGCCACGCCCGTCGCCACCGCGACCATTTCCACGTGCGCTTCTACGCACCACGCGCGCAGGAACTAGGCCGCCGCGTGCAGCCGATTTTGGCCAAGCGCCCCGACGAGAATTTGGCCATCTACCGTGTTAAAAAGGGCGATACCTTGGGCCACATTGCGGCTCGATACGGTAGCTCTGTGTCGTTGATTCAAAAGGCCAGTGGTTTGCGCGGCACGCTGTTAAGCATTGGCCGTACCCTGGTGGTGCCGCTACGCGGTCCGTGCACTCGTTGTCCGCTGCCACCGCCTGTGGTGGTGCCACCCCGCCATCTGCCGCCTCCAGTGGTCGCGCCGGCAACCGCGGCCACGCCGTCAGAATCTACGGGCGTCACGATGGCCAACGCCGAGCAGGTGGCGGTGGAAGCACAACCAGATGCTGCGGAGGCTGGTTCGACGCGCCGGTAGTACCCCGGGCCTATTGGGTTCGATTCGCCCGCCACGAGCGCGGCGGGTGCGAAAACCTCAAAGATCGTCGGAGATATCTTCCAAGTGTTCGATATTGTTAGATAAATTACGTAAAATGCAGCCTGTGTAGCGATTCCAGTCGCCATTTCAATATGCTAACAATCCCCACGTTTCCGCTCGCCCAAAGGCAGAGCCGGCAAGGGGATGGCCATGACGATGGCCGCGGTTCGGGGCAAAGTCCGAAAATTTGTTGGATTTTTATCGATTTCGTTAATGTTTTTTGGGGGATGTGGCGACAGCGTTGAGGTCACGCCAACCTTGGTGGGCAATGGCGTGGTTGGGGTGAAGGGCGCCAAGCTCTCCACGGCAGGCGCCGACGCAGCCCAAGCTTCTGATATCGAGAGCGCTGACAGTGCCGTGGGTGGTGCCGGTACAGACGCACAGGCCACCGACGTGGCGGTGTTTGACGCCGATATTCCGCCCGATGCGGTGAGTAGTGACACCGGAAGACGATCGACCAGCAACACTATCGGCCCGATCACCACACCCATGCTGTCGTCGCCGACACCCGCTGCTCGCAAGTCCCTCAAACGGCCCTGTCGCCCGCGAATTCGGGACGCGAGACGCGGTTCGGTTGCTCCAAGTAAGATTGCTGCGGTCTGGCGGACTAGAACACGACAGCATCGCCTCATGACAGAGTGATGCGGCTGCAGAATCGGGTGTAGGCGAAGCGTGACGCTACCGAAACGTCACCCAGTGCCGGTGGGAGCCAACACGTCACCAACGCGTTGGCGTCGGAGGCGCTCGTCGTAAACCGGCGGCCTGAAGGACCCGGGTGGAAACACAGCATCCAATTTGCCCGCACGATAGGCGTCTGCTGCCAACCGATAGGCGCGTTGGTACGACCAATAGGCCTCCACGTAATCTGCGGTCTCGCCACCGTCGGTGGCTTCCCAGCAAGTCTTGTGGCGTCGCCCTTCTGCCCACGACGGCAGGTGCAGGTTGAACTGCTTGTCTATCGGTGTGGCCAAAATGCCGCGCACGCCCAACACAGGCTTGCCTGCGCGTGAAACGTGCGCCTCCTGAACAATTTCGTCACACAGACCTACAGCCCGAGCGCGATACTCATCGTCCGTGTCGGTCTCCCAACTCGGCAGCTTGTCGATCCTCACGGTATACGTGCGTTCGAATCTCTCGCGCCTGATGCGCGCAAGCTTAGGAACGAGCTTTTGGCGCTCGTGGGCCTTAGCGACCGCAAACGCCGTGCCGTCAAACCACGTGCCCGTTAGCGGTGACCCTCCCACAAATTGTTTGGCGACATGAATGCCCGGCCAGTCCTCGGGTCGAGTCACGAGTCCTTCTTTCACCCCTTGGGACAACACGTACTTGAAACAGGCCATCTGGCTGGCCGGTGAGGGCA
>JAKLEG010000562.1 GCA_022703175.1 Myxococcota bacterium
CCTGGGGACGCTCGCGCCGCTGCCCGTAGAGGTCCGCCCCGACGTGGTCGCGAGCATCGAGCCAAAGTTGCGGGCGTTGGGTTGCGAGCCGGTGTTGCGCGGCGGTGCGACGCCGTTTCTTACGGACAATGGCAATCCTATCTACGATTGTCGCTTCCCGCGTGGGATCGGCGACCCACACGCGTTGGCCCAGGTGTTGGATGCGTTGATCGGTGTGCGCGCACACGGCCTATTCTTGGGAATGGCTAGCGAGGTGATTGTGGCGGCCCCGGAGGGTGTCCGTAGGATGCAGCGTGTCTGAGCTGCGCCGGCTCTGGATTCCGGGGCCCGCGGGACGTCTTGAAGCGGTGCTGCGGGCCAGTTGTCCGGCCCACGGCACTGTGGTGGTAGCGCATCCGCATCCGGTACACGGCGGCACGATGCACAACCCAGTGGTGTTCCACGCTGATCGGGAGCTGCACCGGGCTGGCTACACCACGCTACGCTTCAATTTTCGTGGGGTCGGACAAAGTGAAGGTAGCTACGACGACGCCAAGGGAGAAATCGACGATGTCGCGGCTGCGGCGAGCTGGTTACGCGGCATGGCCGGCGGTCCGATGATCCTGGTGGGCTTTTCGTTTGGCGCCTATTGCGTAAGTCGCTATGCCGTATTGGATTCGAGTGTGCGGGCGTTGGTGTGCATCGGCCTGCCGCTTACGGCCTACAGCTTTGCGCATCTTGCGGATTTCCACCGTCCCTATGCTGTGGTGCAAGGGAGCCTGGACGAATACGGAACGCCTGACGAGCTGGCGCCGCTGTTGGCCGGGACCCAACCGGCCGGTGCGCTGCACGTGTTCGAGGGCACGTCGCACCTCTTCCCCGAGCGCGCGCGCGAGGCGGGACAGAGGGTGGTACGGGCGCTGGCCGAGCTACTGGTCTAAAGATCGAGTTTCGGTTTGCCGACAGTTTCTTGGACCGCGAGCCGCGCACGGTGCAACCGGGATTTGACCGCCGCCTCGCTGAGCGACAGTGTTTCGGCCACCTCGCGGGTCGACATCTCCTCACCATCGCGCAAGAGCAGCACGGCGCGGTCTACCTCCGAGAGGGCGCTGAGCGCCTGACGAATGGGCGACAGGCGCGCCTCCAGCATACTTTCAACCGCGCGGCCCACCTCGGTAACTGACGGTGGGGTCGCATCTTCAAACTCGGCATGCAATTTTGGGTCGTTTTTGCGACCGCGGCGCATGCGCGTGCAGGCGGTGGATGCCAGGCGATACAACCAGTTCTTGAGGGGGGTTTCGCCGCGATAACCTTCGAGGTAGCGCGCAGCATTTACGAAGGCATCCTGCACGGCGTCGTTGGCGTCGTGCGGGTTGCCGCAGCGGCCGCGCAAGAATCCTAACAAGTCATCACGATAGCAGTCGAACAGGTCGTTCAGGAGCGTTGGATCGCCCGAGGCGGCGCGTGTTTTCAATTCTTCGGCGTTACAGGTTTTGTGGCTCACGCACGGCACTTTAATGAGGTTGTGGCCGGCTGCCAAGGCTGGTCGAGGATTCTGTGGCGATGTGGGTTGATGTCGTACAGCGATTTGGCTTGCACGCGAGTCGATGCGTCGGGGAGATGCCGAGCGGCTTGGCCCGACCTATCTTGTGGAACATGAAGCGAGTTCAAGATGAAAGCGGCGTGCAACAGGCGGTGGCGGCTGGACGCACGGCGGTGTTGTTTCACGCCACCTGGTGTCCGTTTTGCCGGGCCTTCCGTCCGACGTTCGAGAAACGCCTGAGCCAAGCGCAGGGCGTCACCGCGCTGGAGGTGTTGTTGGACGACGAGGAGGATCCCTTGTGGGAACAATTCAAAATTGAGGTGGTGCCGACGCTGGTGTTCTTTGATGGGGGTGTACCCGTGGAACGCGTCGTGGCCAGGCCTGGCGTGGGTTTGCGGGGGCATGATTTAGAGGCAGGGCTTGTGGCACTGCAACGCCGCGCGTGAGCGTCGCTTGACCTACGTCGGGGTTGATGGTTTGAATACGCCCTCTAACGGTCTCATTTCCACGCGGAGAGAGGCAGAATGCTTGCAGAATTAGGTGCGTTCTTCCGTGAAGGTGGCCCCTTTATGTACCTCAACCTCTTCTTCTTGGCGATTGCCTTGGCAACCGTCATTGAGAGGAGCTTTGTGGTCTTTTTCCGCCTGAACTTGGACTCCAAGGCCTTCATGGCGCAAATCCAGAAGCTCATCTTATCGAACAACATCGACCGGGCGGTGAAGCTGTGTGCAGCGGCGCCGAATGCGGCGCTGTCCCGAGTCATCAAAGCGGGCTTGTTGCGTTCGAACCGAGGCGAGCGTGAAGTGTCGCGGGCGTTGGAGGAGTCGGTCATCGAGACGACGCCGCTCATCTCCAAGCGTATTGCGTCGCTTTGGTCACTGGCGAACATCGCGACGCTGGTCGGGTTGGTCGGTACCATCACCGGTCTGATTCGCACCTTCAAATCGTTGGGCGCCGCCAGCCCCGAAATGAAGCAGCAGATGTTGTCGATGGGTATTTCCGAAGCCATGAACAACACCGCGTTTGGTCTGCTCATCGCCGTGACCTGCATCGTGGCGCACTTGGTGCTGATGTCGAAATCGCGCGGCATGATCGAGGACGTGGAATTCCAAGCGCTCAGGCTTGAGAATATGTTGTCACGGCGTAGCGCCGGTGAGACCAGCCCGCTCGATCGCGCCTAAGTGACGAACCTCAGCGAGGCCTAACGCATGCGTCGTCGCGAACACGAGGAAGATGAGATTGGGGAACTCAACATTGTTCCCTATCTCGATATCGTCACGAACCTCGTCATGTTCATGTTGTTATCGATGGCGGGTGTCATCAGCCTTGGCGTGTTGGACGTCGGTACGCCCAAGCTCGGCGAGCCTTCAGGTGCATCAGCGCAAGCCGCTGACCAGCCGCAAGAACAGCCGTTGATGCTGACGGTGGCGATTTCAGACAAAGGTTTTTATATCGCTGGCGCAGGCGGTGTGTTGCCGGGGTCTCCGGATGCGGCCACGCTCGACACCAAGAATCCGCCTACGGTTGGACGCCGCGGTGGAGACTACGACTTCGATGGGCTTACCGAGAAGCTGGCTCTCATCAAATCTACCTTCGAGAAGGAAAAGAAGGTCATTTTGGTGGCTGAGCCCGAGATTCCCTACGACATCTTGATCCAGACGATGGACGCTTGCCGCGAGCAGAAGGTCAAGGGCGCCGATGGCGCGACCACGACGAAGCAGCTGTTCCCTGAAGTCTGGCTGTCGGCGATGAGGTAAGCGATGGCTGAAGAGACCCCAGATCTCAATCAAGCGCCACCCGCTCCTCCGGCCCTGACTCCGGAGGCACAGGCAGAGTTCGAGCGCGAGACCGAGCGGAAGCTCGCGCGCAAATCCCGTCGCGCCAAACGCGATCGTGCTGGCGAAATCAAAGAACTGAATATCACCGCGATGATGGACATGATGACCATCATCTTGGTCTTTTTGCTCAAGAGCTACATGACGTCATCGACCAACGTGACGATGACCGATGATCTGAAGTTGCCGCGTTCGAGCACCATCGAGAAGCCGCAGGACAACATCAGCCTCACCGTGACCTTCTCGCAAGTGACCGTGAACGACAAAGCGGCCTGCCCGGTGGTGAATGGCGCCATCCCGAACGAGTATCGCGAAGGGAATGGCATGATGATCTCGCCGGTGTTCGACGCGCTCACCAAAGAAGTCGAAAAACAAAAGTACATCGCCAAGTACAATCCGAAGCAGGAATTCACCGGCAAAGTGAACATCGTGGCTGACAAGCGGGTGCCCTACCACACCATCCTCGAACTCCTGTACACAGCCGGACAAGCCGAGCTCTCTCAATACAAGTTGATGGCGCTTGCCAACGAGTAAGCGCTGAGCAGCCGCCGCCATGAGTAAAACCGCGTTGGTGCTGGCGCCCCTTCGGCACACCTTCGACGATCTGTGCGCGGCCGTGGAGGAGCAGCCTTGGCTCAAGGTCGAAAAGCAAGGCGAGGCGAGTGTGTGGAAGGGGCAGGCCTTGGCGCTAA
>JAKLEG010000563.1 GCA_022703175.1 Myxococcota bacterium
ATCGTAGGACCGCGTATCTCTATTCGATTGCGAGACGTGGGCGGCATCGATTTCACCTGGTCGAACAGCTGGCCCCGCTCAATGCTCGAATCCCTCAAAGCTCAGTTCGGCATCGAGGGTTGGACCGAAGAACAAGAGGGCGTCTAGGAGACACCATGGACTCAGGCATTCATGTCATTCGTGACTTATCGCAGGGTTTCGCCAGCCGTGGCGACGCTATCGCTAGTGGCGCCCTCGTCGACCTGTCCGGGCTCTTCCCTGACGTGTGCGAGCGTCACTACCCCGGCTTCGGTGTCGCTTGCTCGGCGCTGGTTTGGCAGCGCATCGAGCAAGCCACCGAGGCACCCTATCTGTTCAACGACCTCCCGGGCGTCGTGAGCCAGGTTCTCTCGGCAAGCCGGCTGGCTCAGGTGTCCGAGGTGGATGACTTCACCCGCATCTTCCTCGTGCTCCTCGCAACCTTTGGCCGCGCCGAGCACCTGCGCCTCCATTGGGCCCCGGGCGACCGCGACGAACCCACTGTCACCATCACGTTACCGGAGGAGGTTTAGGACCATGGCCAATACACCCTTTTCTGACACGAAGAACGACAGCGCCAGCGACAGCAGGATGCCCAGTAGCCCTATCGGGGACGGCGAAGGTCGTGTACTTGGGAGAGATGAAGCGTGCAGGGCTCTGTTGTCTGCACATGGCAGGACCCTGTGTTGGTCTGGTTTGTGCGGACTCTCGATGCTCGCTGCGTTTGTCATATTCTCTCCAACGCTGCCGACGCCAATAGGGGGCGTGATCCCAACGGGCGCTGTCTCCAGGCCATATCGAAGCCGCAGGCATCGGCTGAAGCAGACTTGGCGCCAGCACCGGACGCAGCTTGTTTGGATTCAGGGGTTCCAGGTACCACGATCAAGGCGTGGGGCTTCCGCGGCCCCCGCAATGTAGTGCTTGGGCTCATGCCGCTTCTGACCGGGATTGCCTATTCGGTCAGCTTGATTCTGGAGGGCCGCGTCGAGAGGCGTACAGGGTTAACTGCGGCACATTTCCTGGATTCTCGCACGCAATAGCGTGCAGGTGCTCGGTCCAGAGGCGCGCATCGCCTTAAAGGGAGGGGATGCGCGGCCGCCTGGAATGTTGTCGTTTTTCTGGTGCTTCTTTGCGCCTACACCACCCGCGTCCTTTTGGGGCGGCCCCTCGGTGCGCGCCATCTGCTCAAGAACAGGGGATCCTAATGCGCCCAAACCCTGAGAAATTCTGTCAGATGCCGCTGCTATACACTCGTCCAGTTGACGCAACACCAATATGCTTCGAGGGGGCCTATGATGGTGAACAACTCCACATTTGCGGGTCCGGTGCTTGTTCTTTTGACCTGTCTCGCCATGGCGCCTGCGGCCGCGGCGGTCGAGAACGCTCCCGCTCCTGACAAGGCCGCTCAAGTCATCGTCTACGACGATGCCGCAATCGCCCAGGTACAGCGCACCAACATCATCTACTTGGTTGGCATCGCGCTGGGCTTGGCTGTGCTGCTCTTTCTGTACACCCGCTACCGCAAGCTGGATCACGCGCGAGCAGCAGTCACCCTGTGGCCGCTATGGGCCAACGCGCTCTTTCTGACGATCGGCATTGCACTCAGTGTGCCAGTGGCGGTCTGGCTCTCGATAGACCCCACCGAGGCGATGTTCGATCGCATACCTAGTTACTTGCGCTGGCCTGTAGCCGTCGGTTTTGTCATGGCGTGGCCAGGCCTCGCACTCTTCGCTCTGCGCCGCGTGTTGCCCTTTGGTTACCGCAAGGAACTCTACGTCATCCTGGGAACCATCGACATCGTCCTCAACGTGATTGCGGTGTTAGTGTTGCTCGGTTTCAATATTGGCCATGAAGCCAAGACGCCGGGCACAACCGTGCTGTTTGTGAGCCTTGTCGCGGTCCCGTTGTTCGTCGCAATTGTCGGGAAGGCCTTCTTTGATCACCGACGCCGCAAGTCGGCTGCGCACCCCAACCCACCGACTGCCTAGGCCGGAAGGCATGCAACTTGGCAAATCTTCGCGAGGATAACATTGGGGGCCAGGGGATCGCGACGAGCCCGTGTTGACCGTCACGCTTCTGGACATGGATCTTGCCGTTTGTGATCGTTGGTTTGGTGCTAATGGCGCACCGCTTGCTGCCCCGTGTGTCAACCACAACGCCAGGCGCTATCCAGGGTTCCTCGGCCGGTGGTTCGTCGGGTCCGGAAGCACCAGCGGTTGTTGAGGCGCCGAAGCCAGACCAAGTGCACTCAGCGAGCGACACGCTCGCGAGCGTGTCTATCATGCATCCTTCAACATGGCCGCAGCGATATTCCGCGATGACGCTCGGTGCTGGCGTGTTTGTGCTCCTTCGCCTTCTGCGCTGGGGCTATCGCAGAGTCATGGGTATTGCGTAGTTTTTTTGCAGGCGTGCACTGTCGATGAACCAGGACGAAGAAGGCGCTACCTTCATCGCCGCAGATAGGTTTGCGGCACTTTCGGAACAAGGCTGGATCGATACGTGGCGCGCCAAGCACGGCAGCAAACGGGAGTTCAGCTGGTTCAGTGCCAAAGGCAACGGCTTCCGCGTTGACCATGCGTTTGCTTCGCCATCACTGGCACCGCGCATCGTATCGGTGGAGTACGTCCACTCCTCGCGCGAAGGTGTGGCGGCACCATCTGACCATTCGGCGCTGACCCTGGAGATCGATAGCGGGTGACTTGTGGCACGGGACGCCCGTATAGTATCCACCACGATGCAAGCCACGACTGCCGATGAGACAGCCGCCCATGTCCCCGAGAGCTGCGATCGTCGCGGCAAACCCCTCGCCGCCGAGCCCTGGTGGATGTACGCCCCGGGCCGAGCCGAACACGAGCGCTGCCGCGACTGGAGCCAGCACCCGTTCCCGTTTACCCGCCATCTCCGGGCCCTGCGTGCCATCGCCAAGACCCTCGATCCGTTCCAGGCCGAGGTACACCGTCTCGGCCACCATCTCGCCGACCTTGAACGCACCTGGCCCAATGGCGGGCTCGAAGCCGTTCAGGACGCACGCAAACAGCTCGCCGCGCTCGAAGGTCGCTTCGCAGATCTCCAGGCCCGAGGTGCCTTCCCGCGTCTGACCTAGGAGCTGCACCGGCCGGTCCGTTTGCACTTCGGCCCAGGACCCGACGCGACGCGGCACGGGCCTAACGGCCCAGGTGACGCGGTGCGGTGGGGCCGGTGTCTAGAACCCCACCGCCAGACTAACCCCGCTCCCCGACACCGACAGTCTGGTTTGCGCACCGCTCGCTGGTGCCACCACGCCATCCGGACTTTGCACATAGCGGTCCGGGTCATCGCCGGTGACGAACAACGTGCCACCAACGCCAAACGCGGCGAGGCTGACGAGCCCAGCCACGAGCCCAATCGCATCGATCCTCGCAATCGACGAACGCCGGTCCCGAATATCGTCATAGGTACCGCCGGTGCGGATGGACTGCGCATTGTAGGTATCCACGTCCGCATTCAAATCCGACGCGCGATTGCGGGCGCTCATGAGGAGTGCCGCGGCGGTACAGCCGGCCAGAGCACCGACCCCAACTGCACTCCATGCCAAGATCCGAGTCCGATTGGCTTGTTCCTCGTACTCTCGCGCGAACTCGGCCGAGGGTAGGAGAGTGACGCTCAAGCTCGTCTCCTTCCCTGACAGAATGCTCAGATTCTCCCGAGCCACGACGAATCCTGGCTTCGTCACCTGGAGCACGTGGTTACCAGCCGGCACGTCGACTCGAGCAAGTGGCGTCACCCCTGCGATGGCGTCATCGACTACCACCGTCGCGCCTTCCTCCGAAACCGTGAGCACCAGAGCGCCTGTGTGATTGGCAAGCAGGTCGCGCACCAGAGCCCGCACTGCTGTTCGTGTCTCGCTCAGCAACCCGGCCGCCTCTCCGGTGTACTCTCTCGTCACCCGCCCAGCAATTTGTGCGCGCCGGAGGTCTGCGATGGTCAGCTGCAGCACGTGCGTAGCTCCGGTTAGCACCACCGATCCGTTCACCACGTAGTCG
>JAKLEG010000564.1 GCA_022703175.1 Myxococcota bacterium
GGCGCATAGCCATATGCCTAAAATCTAGCGCAGGCGCACGCGCGGCAGGGTCTGGTCCAAACCGACTACAATCGGACCACGGTGGCCTGGCTTGGATGACTTTAGACGGCACTCCAACGATAGAGCCGAGACTGCATTATTGGTGGTATGTGAGATAGTTGTCGGTCGATACTTCCCCTGCGCCCCCGCCCAAGCACCACGCAAGCCCGTCGGCGCGATAATCATGGCTGAAGCCTGAATGCTGGGCTACCCTTGTGCGTCTGTTGCACCTACCTGTACCTGCTCAGCGTGGAGTCTTAGATGCAGAAGTTGTCGCGCGTATTAGCGTTGGTGGAGCTCGTGGTAGCGTTTGGCGCCTGCGGAGATAGTGGCGGCATTTCAGCAACTTACAGCGGACTTGCCACGTCAGATGAACGCATTATTGATGGCACCCCCACCAGCCAGTGGCCGGCCGTTGGCGCGCTGATCGCGGAATTCGACGACAACTACGGCGGCACCTTCTGGGGAGCCTATTGCTCGGCCACACTCATCGACCCCGAGTGGGTGCTTACAGCCGCTCACTGCGTCAACGGCACCGATATTCCGGGTGCTTACCAAGCCTACTTTTTCTCCGGCGCCAGCGTGTCGGTGAGCGGTTCTGGAACCAAAGCCCAGTCCGATCAGCTTATCGCCCACCCGGGCTGGGACCCAGATGCGATCACCAACGACATTGCTCTGGTGCACCTAGCCGCGCCGCTGACGTCGGTGCCCCCCATCACCTACGCCACGAGCTCCATCACCGTCGGCACCTCGATCAAATGGGTGGGCTATGGAGTGAACGTGGCGACGGGAGGCGGCAACGGCGACGGTGGCGGCACCAAGCGTACCGCCACAGGCAGCGTTGGCAGCCTCTCCTTCACAACCTACGACTACGACGCGAATGCTAACGGCCAACTCACTTGCTTCGGCGACTCAGGTGGTCCTGACCTCGTTGGCAGCACCGGCAACGAAAAGGTGACCGGCGTACATTCCACCGTGTCTGACGACTACTGCTCCACGACCGGCACCAGCACCCGCGTCGACTCCTATGCTGATTGGATCGCCGACACGATGGCGGGCGGCACCACCCAAGGATGTGAGATCACGGGTGGTGACTGCGACAGCTCACAGGCGTGCGAGATGACCACCTCAGGGATCAACAGCTGCTTCCCCTCATCCAACAAGGCTATCGGCCAAACCTGCAACTCCGACCTCACGGGTGTGAGCACCGTACCCTGCACCGACGGCGCCACTTGCGTAGACTTTGTTGACGGCGAGATCTGTTACGGCTACTGCAAGTCGGGCAGCGACTGCCCAAACGGCAAAGGCTGCGCGTTCGTTTTTGCGAACACCACAACCATCGGCCTGTGCATCGTCGACGAATGTGACGTACGCGGCGGCGATTGCGGCACAGCCGCCTGCTACCCTGTGTCCGACTCGGTGGCCCGGTGCGCCACCAGCAACCAAATTGCCGCGGGCGCAAGCTGCAACGCCAACGCCTCTTCCAGCGATCCGCTTGAGTGCGCCGATGGTTCGCTGTGCATCCCCAATGACTCGGGCTCTGCCGCTGGCACCTGCTTGGCCATGTGCCTCACCAACACCGATTGCGGCACCGGCGGCGTCTGCGACAAACCGATTTTTGCCGACATCGCCACGATTGGCGTCTGCACCAACACCACCGTCACCTGCAGCTGCGACACCAGCGCCACCTGTCAAGCCAACTGCAGCTGCGACCCAAACTGCGGCGGCACCACCAACAACGAGGACTGTAGCTGCGACAAGACCTACGCCTGCGACAAGCGCGGCAGCGCCGATTGCAGCTGCGACCCCGAATGTGATGGTGAGAGCAGTGGCTGCGGCTGCAGCGCCGACACGCGCACCGCCCACGTTGCCTTGCCGGCCGTTCTACTGCTCTCCCTGCTGCGTCGCCGCCGCTGGTAGCGCGCCCCGCTCCGAACACCTCCTCTATCTTTCGGCGACTGCAGCGGCCACCCTTCCGCCCAACAGCTGAATCACACCGCCGCGCTCACTGCTCTTGGCGACAACCGCTCGCTCTGCTACCGATGAAGGGCCCGCCACCATCCGACCGTGGAGAGTTCACCGTGACCCGACCTATGCGCCTCGCATGCTTCGCCGGATCGCTTGCCTTGTTAAGCGCGTGCCCTGTGTCAACGCCACCCACCCCCGAGCCCAAGGGCGCCCTGAGCGCGGAGGCACCAGACAACACCCAGCCCGGAGCCACAACGCTAACGACCGAGCTAAACGACGAGCCAGGTTTTTCGTTGCGCGACTTGGCCGATATCCAAGCCGCTGGCCAGCTGCGCGTGCTGGCGCCGCGTGTGCTCCTGGAATCGCTACCCACTGTCACATCTAAAGCCCATGGTCGTCTGCAACAGGTGTGGGAGCTATGCGCCAAATTGGAGCTGACCCCGCATTTCGTCGTGGGCAGCAACGCCGCCTCCCTGTTGCAAGGGTTGGCCGATGGCAAAGGCGACCTGGTGATCGCCGAGCTCGAAAACCAAGACCTACCGCCGGGCATCGCCACCACCACCCCCGTGCGCCACGTGGACGAACTGATGGTGCAACGCCGCGATCGCCCTGCCGCCAAGGATGTTGAGTCCCTGGCCCAGCTCACGGTGGCCGTAGGCGAAACGCTGCGCCACAAAAATGCCCTTAGCCGCCTGAATGCCAAGGCCGCAGGCCGCGCCAAACACTTGCCATTGGCCGATGCCGATGCGCTGTTGGCGCTGTTGGACCGCGGCGAAGCCGACGCCGCACTGTTGGATCGAGATGACTTCGAGCGCCTGGGCCCCGAGCACCCCAACCTCGCCCCCACGCTAGAGCTACGTCACAACGTCGCGTTGGCCTACGCGCTACGTAGCGGTGCCAAAAACCTCCTCGAAGCCGTCAACGGCCTGCACTTTGAGGAGGCCCTCACCGGCCATACGCAGCGCGGTTATAGGGCCGATTTACCTGAGATTATGAAACGGAAGGTGCTGCGCGTCGCGATGTTGAACAACAGCGCCTCCTACTTTTTGTACCGCGGCCAAGAAGTTGGTTTTCAATACGAGTTGGCACACCTGTTGACGAGCCGTTTGGGCGTACGCTTGCAGGTGGTGGTGCCCGACAAGCCCGCCGACTTGACCAAACTGCTGCATGACCACGTGGTTGACCTGGCGCCTCTGACGCTTACCGGGGACGTGGATCCGGCCCTCTCGTACACAACACCGATTGGCTACGCGGACCAGGTGCTCGTGCAACCGGCTGGCGAAGCACCGATCACGCGCCTTGAGGATTTGGCCGGCAAAAGCATCCACGTGCGCAAGAGCGCCGCCTACCATGCGACCCTTCTGGCCCACCAAGCCCATGTGCCGACGCTCAAGATCATCGACGCCTCCGAGGATGACGAAACCGAAGACCTGATCGACCAGGTGGGTAAGAAAGAAATCCCGCTCACAGTGGCCAACTCGGTGTTGCTCAATATCGAGCGCACCTACCGGGACGACGTTCAGGGCACCCTGCCACTGGCCCGCGAACAACCGCTCGTCTACGGCGTGGCTCCAGAAGCCAAAGAGCTAGTGGCTTATATGAACAAGCTCATCGAGCGCGAACTCAAGGGGAACGCGTTCCGCTTGATTCGTGCCCGTTATCTCGACGACAACAAGCTTGCCCGCGAACTGCGCGCCGAGGATGTCGCCACCTCTGGACAGCTATCGCCGTTCGACGCGATGATTCGGGAAAATGCCAATAAATACGGCATCGATTGGCGCTTGCTTGCAGCGCAAATCTACCAGGAGTCGCGTTTTGACCCGAACGCCAAAAGCTGGGTGGGCGCCATTGGCTTAATGCAGGTGATGCCCAAAACCGGATTGGAGCTGGGCTACACGAACTTGAAAGAGCCGGCCAACAACGTGGCCGCGGGCAGCAAGTACCTGGGCCGGCTGATCGAAATGCTGGATGCTGAGTTGCCAATGCGCCAACGGGTGCGCTTTGCCCTGGCCGGCTACAACGC
>JAKLEG010000565.1 GCA_022703175.1 Myxococcota bacterium
GCCCGCGCTTCAATTGCTCAACTTCACGTTGCCATTGGCCCTTTAGGCCACTGTTCTCTTCTTTCGCGGAGGCCAATTCTTCTTGCAGCTTTTCTAAGCGGGCGCGCGACGCGGCGTCCTTCTCTTTGAGCAACGCTTGGCGCTCAATTTCCAGCTGCGTGATCTTGCGCGTTAGCCGCTCAATAGTGGTAGGCATGGAGTCGAGCTGCAAACGCAACTGGCTCGCCGCCTCATCGATCAAGTCGATGGCTTTGTCGGGCAAGAAGCGGTCGGTGATGTAGCGGTTGGAGAGCGTGGCCGCGGCGATGATGGCGCCGTCCTGAATGCGCACACCGTGGTGCAGCTCGTAACGTTCCTTCAGGCCGCGCAGAATCGAGATGGTATCTTCGACCGACGGCGGCGACACCACCACCGGCGCGAAACGTCGCTCCAGGGCCGCGTCTTTTTCGATATGCTTGCGATACTCATCGAGAGTCGTGGCACCCACGCAGTGCAGCTCGCCGCGTGCCAGGGCTGGTTTTAGCATGTTGGAGGCGTCCATCGCTCCTTCGGCCGCGCCCGCCCCCACGAGCGTATGCAGCTCGTCGATGAACAGAATAACCTCGCCCTCCGACTCGATGACCTCCTTCAGCACCGCCTTCAGGCGGTCTTCGAATTCGCCGCGATACTTGGCCCCGGCCACGAGCGCACCCAAGTCCAATGCCAACAGCCGCTTGTTGCGCATGCCCATCGGCACATCGCCATCGATGATGCGACGCGCAAGCCCCTCGACGATTGCGGTCTTGCCCACCCCGGGTTCGCCGATTAGCACCGGGTTGTTCTTGGTGCGCCGCGACAGCACTTGCAGCACCCGGCGAATCTCTTCATCGCGCCCGATCACCGGGTCGAGTTTGCCCTTGCGGGCCAACTCCGTGAGGTCGCGGCCATAGCGCGCCAAAGCCTGGTAACGATTCTCAGGAGATTGATCAGTCACACGGTGCGAGCCGCGTACTTCTGCCAGCGCAGCAAGGACCGCGTCACGTGTAACGCCCAAACGTCGAAGCGCGTCGCCCACCGCGCCTTTGGCCTCGGTGGCTGCTAACAACAGATGTTCTGTCGAAAGATAGTCGTCCTTGAGCTGGTCGGCGTATTTCTGCGCATCTTGAAGCGCCTTGGTGACACTGCTGCCTAAATAGGGTTCGCCCCCCGTGACCTTGGGTAGGCGCTCACGCGCCTGTTCGAGCTCATTTTGCACGGCCGCCACCGGAGCGCCCAGTTTCTCCAATACGGGAGCCACCACCCCGCCGTCCTGGCGCACCAATGCCAAAACCAGGTGTTCCAGTTCTACCGCCTGTTGGTCGTGGCTGGCTGCGAGGTTCTGGGCCTCGGACAGGGCCTCACGGGCCTTGTGAGTCAGTTTGTCGAGACGCATGCCAATCCTTTGCTCGGGTGCCACGGGAATATAGGGGCCGTGACTTGGGCGGCAACAGCTATCGGCTCAACGTCACACGGCCCCCAACGGATTGCCCGTGCGACGTTATTCAGCGGTCAACCACTCCCAGACAAGCAGGCCACCGCCAGTCACAGCCAACCCTACCGCCGTGCCAAAAAGTACTTGCGCCACCTGGAGTTGTTGATCGGTGGTCTGGCGCAGCTCGCGCGCCTCGGGAATGCTGTCGGCGCGTTGATAGGCGCTGTAGCTGTGGTTGGCTTGGGCGTAGAAAACCGCTCCCAAACCACCTGCCACGACCGCGCCACCCAGGCCAGTGAACCCGCCTATCCGCAGCCAATGGGTCGACGGTGCCGGGCCTGGGGCGACCTCGACCAGGTCTAACAACGGCTCAGTGCTACCCATGGCTTGCATGCCCTGCATGAAACCGACGCTGAACGGGGTGTGGTACAGGTAACGTCGAAACGATTGTTCGACACTGCCCCGCCGAGCCACCTCCAGCGGCGCAAACGCCAGGCTGCCCACGGCGACGACACCTGAGGGTGCCGCAAGCACAGCCTCCTGGTCGTCGGTGCGCACCCAAAAGGGCGCATGCCCCAGGAGCGCCACCCGCGTCGCTTGCTCGCCGGACGGGTGAAAATCGGCAAGGCGAACGCCGCGGCCGTCTTCGAGGTGGTAGCGAGCGGCATGGGAGGGTTCGACGTTGAGCGTTGGCATAACCGTCAACGGCGTAAGGTCAAAGAGTGGGCTTGCGACCCGAGAGGCCGGTGGCCGGGCATAAACGCGCAGACGCAACGTTGGGTCGGTAACCGCGGCGTTGGCAGAATCGACGAAGGCCGCGATCTCGCGGTAGCTGACAGCACCATCCTGATCGAGGTCGGCTGGCCCCAATAGGCCGCTCTGCAGTTCGTGCGAGAAGATGCCGGCCTGCCAAGAAGCCCATTCGTGCGTTTCAGAGGTGCTAGAAAACGCAAGGATAACACCGGTGTTCGGGTAGGCCGCTAGCTCATCGGCGCGCAGAAATTCGCGCACCACGGCACTAAAGTCGCCGCGCTTATCGCTGGTTTGACCGCGCTTTTGCACCAAAAAGTAGGCATGGCAGGCATCCAAAATCAGGTGATTCATCGTCGCAGGCGAGCGCGCCACGATCTCGCGGAACAGCTCGGAGCGCGTCAGGCGCCGATCGAGGAGATTGAGATAGCCTTCTTGGTTGGGCGCTAAACCACCGTGCCCGGCGTAGATAAAGTAGAAATGGGTTTCTATGCCGGCCGCCTGCGTCTGTGTGATTTGCGCAAATAGCGTTGTTAACGCCGCCTGCAGCTGTGCCGAGCTGGGCGGCAAAGATGCTGCGGTGGCCTCTGGATAGCGCTGTTGGGCATCAGGATCGAGCACCGCCAAAAACCGCAACTGCACCCCGGCAGCCTGAAACAGCTCAAAGTACTTCGCACCATCGTCGTCAGCGTAAGCCAAGGGCGGTACGCCTTCGTCTAAGCTGCGGTTGTTGGCCACGATGACCGCGAAGCGTTGCACCGGAGTTGCGGCCTGGGCCGAAACGCCGCCAGCAAGCCACCCGATTGTGACCCAAAGGACTACTACCGACACACGCAATGTCTCTCTCCTCATCGTGCGACCTCGACCGATCCTGCCGTTCTACGGATTGGCGCCCTCGGTGGCAATGATGACGCGGAGCCAATGCTCGAACACCGACCCGGGAGCCTTTTGCTCCAACGTGAACGCCTCCGGCGTCGGCGATACCTCAACCAGCCGCCGAGCTTCGGCCGCTACGACATCAGCCGAAAGCGGCGTGCGACTGAACACCGCCAGAATCTGCAACGGCCCGGACTCGTGATGCACCGACAGATCGATACCATCCCCCAACGGCTCGTCCACCACGTCCGCCGCGATCGCGACACTCTGTGTGCCGCCATAATCAGGGTAATACCAGCGGATTTGGCCGTCGTCTTGCACTCCACACAACGCCAAATAGGCCAACCCCGGCTCGACGTTGGTGTAGGTAAAGGTGATCCAATCTGAGCGCGTCAACGCCTGTGCTCGGCCCACCTGCTCACGATCCGACGCGACACGCAGCAACCGAATACCGCTCTGAGCATGACGCGAGAGTGCGCCTCCCCGAGCCAAAGGCGGCTCGGTCAATTCCACCGGTGCAAACAGCGCCCCAACTGGTAACGCCGCGTGATCGACCGCCATGCGCGCAGGCAACACCCACAACAACACTGTCATCGCCCCCGCCAACGCCATGCCCGTGAAAGCCCACGGTTGCCAAGAATACCGGCTCGACGTCACCGCCTGCGTACCACGCTCAGCCAAAATGACTTGCAGCATGCGCTCGATGGCAAACACGGTCGGTGCGCTGCCCTCCCCGCACAGCCGTTGTTCTAGCTGGGCACAATTCTGATACGCCGCCGCGGTCTTGGGCTCGCTCGCGCAACGGCGCAACAATTGCTGCCGCCGCCTTGTCGACAGGCCCTCGACAAATTGGGCCTGCACCGCCCGCTTGCCGTTCGCATTCAGCCCCAGCCGCATGAGCCGCCTCCCACGACGAGCAGCAACATCAAGAGCGCCGCCGTCTCTGGATCCTC
>JAKLEG010000566.1 GCA_022703175.1 Myxococcota bacterium
TCTACGAACTGGTCACCGTGAGTCCCTGTTTCAACGGGCCAAGCCAGGTAGATACGTTGAACGCGGTGATTCGTGGCACCAAGCGCTCGGTGCGGGAGTTGCGCCCTGATGCGCCCACCGGCCTTCTGCGCGTGCTCGACAAGATGCATGCCCAAGATCGCAATCAGCGCTACGCCACCGCAGAGGCCGTGGTGAAGGACCTGAAGGGGGTGTTGGCCGAGCTCGGGGCGCCTACCTCCGCCGACATCGGTACCTTCGTCACTGGGCTGACGCTTACGCCGCAAAGCGAGGTGTCGGCTCGACCTGTGACTGCCATTCAGAGCCGCGACGAGCTGCCCGTGACCGAAGATTTGGCACCACCCGAGTTGGCAGTGGACGCCGACAGCTATCGGCTATTGGTAGAGACTCAATCCAAAAAACAGGGCACGGGTACCGCGCCGCAGGGGATGTTCGACATCGATCCGGCCCTCTTGGAACAGGCGGCGAAGCCCAAGCGTCGTTCGACCCTGTCGATGGTGGCGGAGCGTTTCCGCGAGCCACGCTATTGGCCGAGCACGCTCGCTGTCTTGATGGCAACGTTGATGGTGTCGGGCATGGCGCTTGCGATGGTCTATCGAGCTGCGATGAGCCAGCCCTGGTCACCGGTGGTGATTCTGACGGATCTAGTCACGGATCGCCCGCCGCCCGCACCAACGCCAAAGCTCCCCGACGTGACCGGGATGCTGAGCATCATCACGGAGCCTGCAGGCGTGCGCGTGACGTTGAACGGCACCGTTCTGGATGAAGTGACGCCGCTGCTGGTCGATGAGCTCGCCATTGGCGTGCCGCTCAAGATCGTGTTTGAGCGCGAGGGGCTAGACCGTGTGGAGCGCGAGGTGACCCTCACCGACGCAAAGCCGCAGTCGCTCTTGGTGTTACTGTCGGCAAACACACCGACCGCACCCGAGACACGTGAGACGCCCAAGCCCACCGAGGCAAAACCTCAGCCGACGACGCCCGACGCTGCCAGTGCGTTGCTCAGCGTTACCGCCGAGCCTACGTGCGAGGTGTTTTTGGACAATCGATTGTTAGGGAGCACGCCTGTAAAAGACGCCGCGGTCCCAGTCGGCAACATCACCGTGCAGGTGAAGAACAGCAAATACGGTTTGTCCAAAAGCCTGCGTCTTAACGCTAAGGCCGGCGAGCGTGTGGAGCGCAGCGTGGTGTTCAAGAAGGGGCAGCTGAGCTTTGAGATCAAACCGTGGGCCGAGGTTTATTTGGGAGACCGGAGTTTGGGCCGCACACCGGTTGGGGCGGTGTCGTTGTATGAGGGGAGCTACTCGTTGCGTTTGGTGAATACCGACCTGGGGGTCGAGCGCCTCGTGGATGTTTACGTTCGCAGCGGCAAAACCACGCGCGTGGTAGAGAATTTGGAGTAGCCCAAGGCCGCGTTTAAGTGCTCTGGGCTTGACCGAGTCGTCTCGGGTCCCTATATCGCTCTTGCGGGCGTCGACCCGTGGAGCTGCAGTCCATGCCGATTTATGAGTATCAGTGCAAGAAGTGTGGCGAAATCTTTGAGGTTTTTCAAAAGCTCTCGGACCCGCCGCCCAAGAAGCACAGTTGTGGCGGGCGCAAGATCGAGCGGGTGATGAGTCGTACCTCGTTTCAGCTTAAGGGCACAGGTTGGTACATCACCGACTATGGTAAGGGCAAAGGCGGCGGCGGCGGCGGTGACGGCGGCAGCAATTCGGGAAAACCGGGCCCTGACAAATCCAGCTCGACCGACAAGACCCCTGCCAAGGCCAGCGCTTCGTCCTAAGTTCCGTACGCGCAGGCGTTACTTGTGCGTCGCCGGTGGGGCGCCCTGATCTTGTCGCGGGGGTGTTGCCCCGAGGTGTGCTTCAACGGCGTTGCGCAAGCGGCTCTGTTCTTCGCGCAATAGTTGTAGCTCCCGGCGCACAGCGCGCAGTTCCAGCGCGGTGGTGTCAGGTAAGGCCGCCCGCTCGCCTGGGACCGGACGGGTATGGGGCGTAACCTCGGGGGGCGGTGTTGGTATTGGCTGCGGGCCGCTCTCGGGGCGCGGCAGACAATGGTAACGCACACACTGCTCGCGTGCCGAGCACTGGGGATCCCCAGTGCACACCCGGGTGCAGCGTGAGGTGTAGCAATCGAAGCCGGGGCCGCATTCGGCATCGGTCATACACGATCGCCCACTCAGATCACCATGGCAGCCCATGAGGTACAGCGCTGCCGCCAGCACAAGGTGACGCATGACGGTGCGCGCCTATTGAACGCTGGCCTTGAAATTAGGGGCAGCTTTGAAAGTGACCGCCCGAGTCGGGGCAATGGCCACGGCTTCGCCGGTTTTAGGGTTGCGGCCGACGCGCGCTTTCCGTTTGCGGATGGCCCATGTGCCAAAGCCGGGGTAGGTGAAGCGCTTGTCTTTACGGATTGCCTTGTGTAAGTGCTCAAACGTCGATTCCACCACCAAGGTCACCATCTTCTTGCTTACCGCCGGACCTGCGTCTTTTGCGACCCGCTCGATCAACTCGGCTTTGGTCATGGACTTGCGCTCGCTCCTCGGGGGTTCCCCCATTGACGTGTCAGCTTTTTAGCTAACGAGCCCGCGCGGGAACTGTCAAGCTTGACACTGCCCTAGCTTGCGGGCCAAGGCTCTTGACATGCACTGGCAGTACCGTCGCGAAGTTCGTTCAGGAACCCTAAGTATCGCTCTGTTGATGGCATGCGAGGCGTGTGGCGCAAACTTACCGGCTTTTTACCCGCGCGCGACCGAGCGGGTGCGCGAAAGTGCCTACGATTGGTTCTATGTCGCCACGGGCGCCGGTCGCGCCGTCGGACGTGAGCAAAGCTGTGCGCGGGCCGACGAGCAAGCGTGGGAATACATTGTAGCGCTGTTTAGCGACGAGGCTGACACGGCGAGCGACGTCGTGGCCGTGGCTGGCGGTCCAGCGCGCGTGCGGGCGTTGCTCGCGACCTACATGGCGCGGGTGCGCTCGGAGGCAATTCGCACTCAAGAAGCGTATGAGGACCGCGCTCGGCGCTGCTACGTGGAGCTGCGTTGGCGGCGTCCCCGGCACTTGGCTGTGGCGATCAGCCGGGCGTTGGAGTTGAAGGATACCGAGGAAAGCGTCGGTGCAGAATTGAAGCGCGCGCTGACGCCAGTTGGCTCACCGGTGGTGGTGTCACGTGCTGATGCGGCGCCGACGCCCGAGAGCGCCATCGACAAGATCTATCGGGGTTGGTTTCAGCGTCTCTTGGCTGCTCCTGACTGTGACAGCCATCGTCTGGCATTCGTAGGCTCGCCCGGAGGCACCGAGGCGCGCTGGTTGGAGCTAAAGCAAACCGAGGTGGGCTGGGTGCTGGTAGACGACCGGCGCATCCCCGACGAGGGATGGCCGGCGCCGCCGACGTTATCGTTGTGTGATTAGCCTGCCTCTGGAGCGCAGACGCACACCGTATCGTTGAATCGGTGCTCACAACGCTCAACCACCGGTAGGCAGGCCGGATCGCAATCGCAACCTGGGGTGGTGGTGCACTGGATGCGGGATTCGCCCGTTTCTGGATTAACCTCGCAGCTGGCGGTTTCGCCTTCTAGACAGCAAGGCGTGGCCTCGGAGACGCAGCTCGTGGTCGCACTGCTCCAAACGCAGCGCGGCGTTGCGGCACAACTGATCGAATCCTGCTTGGTTGGACATTCGGTATTGGCGGTAGCCCAGTCGGTGCAGCAGACAAGCGCGCTGTCGCAATTGGCTACCGAGCCGTCACTGTAAAAGCCCGCGTCGCAGGTGTGGTGGCTGATGCAGACACAGCTTTCGTCGCAGCTTTGGCCTGCTGGACAGCTGTTGGGATTGTCCTTGTCGCAGCGGCCTGCCAAACCGCAGCTGCTGCTGAGCTGATCCCAGGCGCAACGCTTGGCGCCGTCAATTTCTAGGTCATAGCAATCTTGTTCCAAGCCTACCTTACGACATTGTTCGTCGCGCGGGTCACAGGTGCACGTGTCGGTGGTGCTGAGGACGCAGTTACCA
>JAKLEG010000567.1 GCA_022703175.1 Myxococcota bacterium
CGACCTTGAAGGCAAAGTCATGCGCCTCAATCTTGGGGCGGAACTTCACTTCCTTCACGGTCGTACTGACCTGGTTCTTGCGCGCCTCAGCTTCTTTCTTCTTCTGGGCGTACTTGAACTTGCCATAGTCCATGATACGGCAGACGGGCGGCCGAGACTCAGGCGACACCTCCACCAGATCAAGGCCCAGGTCGATGGCCTTTTGCAATGCTAGCTCGGGCGGCATGATGCCGAGCTGTTGCCCGTTGGGATCGATGACACGGATCTCACGCGCACGAATACGCCGGTTGATCCGCAAATCCCCGTCTTTTTTGGGTGCAGAGTGCGGGCCGCCGCTATCTGGGAATGGCTTGGGAATGTGACTTCCTCCTGGTTCATCGCGAGCCACATTGGCCGCGATCCGTCTTAACTTACAGACGCGCCACTTCTTGCACGCGTCCCATCAACGCCTCCCCCGGAGACGGAATGGCCGCGGCTTGTAGCACGAGTGAAATCGCAGGGTCAAGCTGCATTACCCCTAAATCTCCACGCTTACGCCAACGTACACTCACCGAGCGGGCTTCTTGTTCCTTCTTGCCCACGACCAGCACCACCGGGATCTTGTGCATTTCGGCATCCCGGATCTTGAAGCCCAGCTTCTCATTGCGATGATCCACCTTGGCGCGCACGCCTAAACTCTGCAGCTTCTTCTGGATTTCCGTGGCGTACAAGGCATTTTCGTCGGTGATGCCGATGATCCGCACCTGCACCGGAGCCAGCCACAGCGGGAAATCACCGCCCGTGTGCTCGATAAGGATACCCATGAAGCGCTCGATCGAGCCTAACATCGCGCGGTGCACCATGACCGGCCGGCTCTCGCCACCCTCGTGGTTCACGTAGCTCAAATCGAAGCGACGTGGCAGACCAAAATCCAACTGCACAGTGGACAGCTGGTGCCAACGATCGATCGCGTCTTTCACGCGGAAATCGATCTTCGGGCCGTAGAACGCACCATCACCCTTGTGCGTGGTGTAAGTGAGTTTTTCGGAGTCGAGCACGTCTTTGAGCGAGCCTTCGGCACGCATCCAGACCTGATCCCACGCCTCACGCTCCGAGGCCGATAGCTCCGCTTCGGTGCCCAGCGACTGCTGCGGCCGTGTCGCAAAGCCTACCTGCGACTCCATGCCGAAGTGGCCAAAGATGTCTTTCATCATCGCGATCTGCGTGCCGATCTCCTCCGCGATTTGGTCCTCGCGGCAGAAGATGTGCGCATCATCTTGGGCAAACGAACGCACGCGCGTAAGGCCTGCGGTCACCCCCGAACGCTCGTAACGATGCAGGCGGCAGAAGTCGGCTACGCGAAACGGCAGATCGCGGTACGAGCGCTTCTCGTTGGAGTAGATGAGCGTATGCCCCGGGCAGTTCATCGGCTTGACGCCGAACTCGCGCCCATCCACGTCGCACAAGAACATGTTCTCGCGATAATGGTCGTAGTGACCCGAGCGCTTGAACAAGTCCATGTCGACGATTTGCGGAGTGATGACCTCGTCGAACCCCAACACGCGGTAATAGCCGCGAATGAACTCGATGAGCTGGTTGTAAATGAACGCGCCCTTAGCGTGGAAGAAAGGCATCGCTGGCGCTACCGGGTGGAACGAGAACAGATCCAGCTCTTTGCCAACTTTGCGATGATCGCGCTTTTTGGCTTCTTCTAGCTTGGACAGGTGCTCGTCTAACGCCTTTTGGTCCCAGAAGGCTGTGCCATAGACGCGCGCCAACATCGGGTTCTTTTCGTCGCCCTTCCAATAGGCCCCCGCCACCGACATCAACTTGAACGCCTTGATGAGGCCGGTCGCGGGCACGTGCGGGCCGCGGCACAGGTCCACCCAATCACCGTGGGTGTAAGTGGTGATCGTGGCGTCAACGGGAATGCTGTCGATATGCTCGACCTTGAAGGTCTCACCCTTGGCAGCAAACAGCGCCTTGGCTTCGTCGCGCGACATCTCGGCGCGCACGAACGGTTGGTTGGCCTCGACGATCTTCTTCATTTCGGCTTCGATCTTTTCCAGATCGTCGGGAGTGAAGCCCTCGTCGCGCTTAAAATCGTAATAGAAGCCGTTTTCCACGGCCGGGCCAAAGGTGACCTGGGTGCCGGGGAACAAACGCTGCACCGCGCTCGCCATCACGTGCGAGGCTGAATGGCGCAACACCTCAAGCCCCTCTGGCTTGTTCACGGTGATGATCTTCAAGCCACAGTCGCCTTTGAGTGGCGTGTGGACATCGATGATCTCGTCGTTGCCATCTTGCGGGTTCAGAATGCCGCCCACGGCATCGCGGGCCAGTTTCGGGCCAATGGAGGCGGCGACATCTTTGATCGTCGCACCCGCGGCGTACTGGCGTTTCGAGCCGTCGGGGAGAGTAATCGTAATCTGAGTATCGCTCATGATAACGAAGCCTCACGGTCGAGCCCCGCGGCGCGTGTTAGGGTCGGCATCCGAGGGGGCTGACGAAAGGGATGGTAGGCACGGACAGGATTGAACTGTCGACCCCTACCGTGTCAAGGTAGTGCTCTACCACTGAGCTACGTGCCTACAACTTGGGCCAACAAGCCGGCGTGATTACCTGTTGCCGGGCGACCTGTCAAGCATCGGAATCAGCGAAGCAAGTGTTCGCGATCAACGCGTGACAAAGCTGTACGCCTTCACGTGGTGTAGACAGCGTTCGCGATTCAATGGCCCAATCACGACGGCCAACTGTGGCTGCGGCTCCCGCAACGCCAAAAAACCATGTTGCGCGCCTGCCTCGTCGGTAAACGCCCTGCCGACCGCCACCACAAAGGCATCCTCGTTGACGGGCTTGCCTACTTCGTAAACTTGACCTTCCTGCAATGCCAGCGCCAGCGGCGACGCGATTTCACCCGGACAACCGTGCACCACCTCCAAGGCCACGATCGGTTGCGGTGCCGACAGTGACAACAAACCAGCCTCACCTGGTTTCAACACCAATGACAAATCGGTGTCCTCATCGGTAAGCTCGGGCCAGGCGCGCACCTCGCCCTGCGAGGGCGCAAACTCTGCCGTAAGTCCCTCGGGAGCCAAAATCGCGACGTTGCGCTCGGTGACGGTGGGTGCGCTCGCGGGCCCGGCAAACCTCCGCTCGCGCAACCCAAGCAGAAGCTCAACCTCGCCGCCTGCTCCCAACAGTCGCAACGTGCGGGGCATGTCGATCAGCCGGAACCCTACGCCTGCGCTCTCCAAAATAAGTCCCGCCGGAACCGACTCCGGGGCAATCACGATGCCCGCTGGGCGCGGCAACACCACACGTTCCGACACCGAGCTGGCACAATCGTCGAGCAGGTCTAGGAGCCCTACGTTCAACACAATGTCATCCGGAGAATCGTCGGTGGCGGCCACGAGTCCCAACGTGGTGCCATCCTCCCAGGTGGTCCAACTCAAACGCTCCAATTCGCCACCAAGAATTTCGGCACCGACGCAGTTCTCAGCCCACGCCGTACCACCCTCGCCGGCCACTTGCCGATAGAGCGTCGGTTTGTAGCCATGCTCGGTGCGCTTGAGCACCAAGGCCTCGTTAAAACCATCGGCGTCAAGATCGCGTTCGAGGATGCCGTAAACGCTGCCCGAGGTGGCATGAAACGCCGCGCTCTGAGCAAACGTGGTAGGCTGTTTGGGAGCGTGGGCGCACGCAGCGCCTAAGCCCACAAGGCACACACCGAACACAGGAAACGCTCGCATAGACTCAATAACTTTCGTCGTAAAAAGCGTCGAAGATGAGGTGGTAACGCTCGTAGACGAGCTTCCGCTTCACCTTGAGCGACGGCGTGATCTCCCCGGTTTCCTGACTGAGGTCGTGTTCTAAGATCTTGAATTTCTTAATGCTTTCGTACGACGCCAGCTGCCCGTTGACGTTATCAATGAGGCGCTGGACTTCTGTGTAAACCTCCAGGCGCGGCGAAAGTGCAGCATACGACGCCTCGCCCAGACCGCGGTCACGCGCAAACGCCTT
>JAKLEG010000568.1 GCA_022703175.1 Myxococcota bacterium
TCTTGCCAGTTGCCCACGGCATCGCTGCCAAACACCTCCAGCGTGTGTTCGCCCGCGACCAAGTCGGCTGTCGCAATGGGCGTCGTCAGCGGCGTGGCAGCGCTAAGGCTGCCGCCATCGAGTCGATAGCGGTAGGCCACCACGTCGGTGCCCGCCACTTCGGCGCCAAGCGTGGTCACGTTGGTGAGCAGGGCCGGTAGGTTGTTGAGCATGGCGGTGGGGGGCGTCAAATCCAATTGCCAGGTGGCGCGCGCGGCCGCTGCAAGCGCTTGCCAATTGCCGGCTAGGTCGCGTCCCACCACCTGCAATTCATGGTTGCCTTCGCCTAAGCCAACCGCCTCGACGGCCACCGCAACGTCCAACTCGACACTCCAGGGGCTGCCGTCCAGGCTCATCTTATAGGCTACCACCTCGGGCCCGCCGACGTGGGCCGACAGGGTTGAGCTGTTAGATGGCGAACTGGCCGGAATCACGAGGGTTATCTCCGCCGTAGGGGCGGTGAGGTCGACCGTCCAGGTGTGCAGCGTGGGGCTCACCAGCTGTTCGTTGCCCGCCACATCGATGCCCGCCACAAGCAGCGTATGTGGGCCTTCATCGAGCTCGGCGAGCACAAGCGGCGTCGCCACGTCGAAACGACCGGTCCACGGGTGCGCATCTAGCTTGAAGCGGTACTTCGCGACGTCGATGCCACCCACCGCCAAGATCACGGTGGCATGTGAGCTGGGGTCTTTGGGCGCGCCCGAGAGCACCGCGGTGGGCGGCGTGAGGTCGATGGTCCAGGTGTAGCTTGTGGGTGCACTCTCGGCCTGCCAGTTGCCGCTGGCATCGTGGCCAAGCACGTGGAGTGTGTGGCTGCCTTCCGCGAGCCCCGTCGCGGTGATGGCGGTGGCGACTGGGGCTTCGTCGCTTGAGGCGCTGCCATCCAAGCTGTAGCGATAACCCACAACGTCGGGGCCCCCCACCTGCACGGCCAGCGTGTTGTCGTTGGTGGGGTCGGCTGGCAACTGGGTGAGCGCGGCCGCTGGCGGACTCAGGTCGATTTCCCAAGTGAAGCTCGTCGCCTCCTGAGCCTTCTGCCAATTGTGCGCCAGATCGCGGCCCACCACTTCTAAGAGGTGTGTGCCTTCGTTCAGGCCCGCCACCTCGATGTTCAAGGTGACATCCACGGGCTCACTCCACGCGGCTCCATCCACGCGATAGCGAACGGCCACCACGCCTTCGCCGGCTACGCCAAAACTTGCGCTTTGAGAATTGGTAGGGGTGACCGGGGTGTTGGTGATGAGCGCGGTGGGGGCGCTGACGTCCACCCACCACGAAAACGTTGTGGCGTTGCTTTCGGCCTGCCAGTTGCCGGCGCTATCTTGTCCCACGACCAGCAGCTCGTGTCGGGCCTCGCTCAGGTCGTTCAAGACCAAGGGTTCGCTTACGGTAAAAACTGCGCCAAAGCCTGCGCCATCTAGGTTGTAGCGATAGGCCTCAATATCGATTCCCGCCACGGTTATGGCAGCGCTGTCTTGGTTTGCGTAGGAGGGCGGCGTATTGCCAAGCGTCGCGGTGGGCGCGGTGAGGTCCACTGCGAAGTTGGCTGTGGTGGCGCTCACCTGCCAGTTGCCCGCGGCATCCACTCCCACCACGCTGACGGTGTGCAGCCCCTCCAAGAGTGCGGCCAACACCAGCGGTTGCTCTACCGCGGTCGACTCGCCGAGCGCACCGTCATCCAGCGCGGCGCGATAGGCCACCACGCCCTCCCCCGCCACGGTCAATGTGACGTCGACGTTTGAGCTCACCGCTGGGGGGAGATTCTCCAGGGTGGCCTGCGGCGCCACGGTGTCAACGTGCCACTGGTAGGTTGTGGGGTTGCTGTCCAACTGTTCGCCGCCGTAGCTATCTTGCGCCAAAACCTCCAACAGGTGGGCGCCATCGCAGAGAGCTGTGGCGGCAAGCAGCGTCGCTGCGGGCGTCCAGGCACCCCAAGGGCCGCCATCCAGACGGAAGCGATACTGACTGATGTGCAGGCCACGCACCTGCACGGCCAACGTGCTGTCATTGGTGGGGTCGGCGGGTGTGTCGTCGAGCACTGCGACCGGCAGCGCGTAGTCCACCACCCAGGTGTGCGTGGTGGCCTCGGCCTGGGGTTGCCAGTTGCCGGCCAGATCGCGCCCCAGCGCCCGCAACGTATGTTCGCCAGGCGCTAACATCGTCAGGTGTTCTTCGCCACCCGCGGCCACTTCGGCGCCAAACGTAGCGCCATCCAACGCATACACAAACGCTGCCACTTCGGCCCCGGCCACCGCGAAGCTGGCCTCGGGTGTGGTGATGATGCTTTGGGGGGCAGCGATAAAGCTTGCCACTGGTGGCACGGTGTCGATCACCCAACTGGCTTGAGTGGCTTCGGGGAAACCTTGCCAATTGCCCAATGAATCTTTGCCCACCACGCTCAACGTGTAAGCGCCATCCGCAAGCTCGGCGACGGCAAGCGGCGTCGCCACCGCCAACTCCTCGCTGTAACTGCCGACGTCGTTGGGACTTTTGAGCGACCATTGATACGCCACGATATCCACACCGCTGACGCCGATGCTGAAGGCCTTTAGGTTCGTGAGCGCGGAGGGGGGATCGGATAACTCGGCCACCACCGCGCCACGTCCGGTGAAGGTGAGCGTGGCGTCTTGTAGGACGTTGCCCACGACATCGGCGACACCTTGAACGAGCAGCGTGTAGAGCGCCCCGTGCTGCATGCCAACCGTGGTCGTGAGCGTCACCGACAAGCCATCACCATTGAGCGATGCATCGGTAATGTCGGGCGCCGCGCTGGCACCTTGCACATGAAAAGCTCCAGGGAGGATCGTCGTGACGTCGAGCGCCTCGGAGAACACCACCCACAGACTTTGATGCGCATTGGCCGCGACGCTGACCAAATCCGGAGGCATCGTATCCGTATTAATAGGAGGTGGGACGTTGTTGTCGCTCCCCCCCGGCGATGAGCCTCCGCAGCCGGCCATAGCCACAACCCATAACACCAGCGCCCAACCTACCCAGCTACGGTTCATGCTCTTACCGAGGCCTTGCTTGTCCATGGTGAAAGCCTGCCATAGCTGGAGTTAGGCGCCAGTTATTCTGACTCAGGATTTCAGATACCCTGGGTATATTATACCCATAGCCATGAGGCTGATGTTCAGACGAACCGGCAGCTTGTTCGCTGCCGATACTCAAGATCTGGTGTGCGGCTAACTTGTGCTGCGTCAGGCCGCGGTATAAGCGGCGGGCAGCGGTTTCGGTTCTAGAAGGAGGCGCGTGATGAACGCTCGACGCTCACAATTGGCAGTCGGCTTGGCTTTGGCAGCGCTTTGGGGTTGCAGCGACAACAGCACCCCCGCAAAGAAAATGCCAACCTCCACGCCCGAGAACAGCGCCTCTACCTGCTCGGACGGCATCGACAACGACCTGGATTTGGCGGTGGACTGCGACGACTATGAATGCGCGCGCTTTTGTTCACCCACCAAAGAGACGCTCTGCTTCGACGGCATCGACAACGATGGCGACGGCAACAGCGACTGCAATGACGTGGATTGCGGTGAACCGCAAGGTTGCGGTCCCGAGAAGACAGATGCGTTCTGCGCCGATGGCCTGGACAACGACAGTGATGGCTTCACCGACTGTTTGGATCCCGATTGTCTGGACAACCCCGACGTGGACTATTGCGGCGCCGAGAACACCGACGATGCCTGCCGCGATCGGATCGACAACGACCAGGATGAGCTATTCGATTGCGCCGACCCCGATTGCATAGGCACTGCGCCTTGCAGCACGACCCACACCGAAGCCAGCGACATAGCCTGCGCTGATGGCACTGACAATGACAGCGATGGTCGCAAAGACTGCCGTGACGAAGACTGCCAGAACGGTGGCTATGCTCAGTGCGCCACCAGTGAAATCACCGGCTGCAAAGACACGGTCGATAATGATGGCGATGGTTGGTTTGACTGCGCCGACTCCGATTG
>JAKLEG010000569.1 GCA_022703175.1 Myxococcota bacterium
CGCACCCTCGCCCCGCTGGCGTTCCGCCTCGGGAAGTTTGGCCAGTGCCCCCTCCCCTCGCGGATCCAACGCCCAACTGCGTTCCCACAGGGTCTTGCCGCTTTTCGCAAACAACTCGCTGTTGCTTTGCGCCACCAGAATCCAGTGTCGATTGGTCACCGGAAAGGGCAAGGTCAGGTGCTGATAGAGCGTCTTGGTCGTGGAGCTTTCGTTCAGTGTCCACTCAAAATATTCGGGCGGATTGCCCGCATGTTTCCCGTCGAGAATGGCTAACCACACGGAGGTCGGCGATTGATCGATGTAGCGCATCGCCAACACACGATTCCCAGAGCCATCATCGGTGCGGAACCGACGCGTAATGGCCTCCCCTGCCGCGAGCTGCTGCCAATCGGCAAGCGTGGGCAACGGCGGCGTAATCCGCACATAGTGAAGATTGGCATCGGTTGCGTTCTTCCATGCCGTAGCGAATTCGGCAGGCGTAGGACCTGCGACGCAGGCGATAGACAACAGCAGCGAGAGCATGAACCAAGACTCTTAACCTGAGCCCGTCCATTTGCCCAGCCTCTATGGGCGCAGGCATGCGCGGAAGGAAGGCTAGAGCAGGTCGAAACCGGCGGTGAGCATCACACCGTTTTGGATCTGCCACTCGTTCAAGATGAGCGGCACCTTCTTCGCCGACACGACGTAATCCAGCGAAGCCCACTTGGCCAGGCGCACTGACAACTTGGCAGACAGATCGGTGCTCATCAAATCAATGCCGGACAGATCGGTTTCGACGCTGGTGTACAGCGGGTAAAAGACGGTGGCCTTAGCGCCGTAGGTGATGTTCTCAGCCAGCGCGCCGCCCAGCTCCAGCTCGGCCTCGGCACCACCTTGGGTAGAGTCTTCGAGCTGCTTAAGCGTCATCGTGTTGGTTGCAGCGTCATATTTGTCGAGGGTGTAGCCGTCCCCGACAACGACCTCTTGGAGCCCAGCGCCCAGCTTCGTCTTCACCGCCAACCACTTCTCGTTGTACGGGTTGGCATAGGCACCGACCCCCTCTTTAAGGAGCATCGGCTCGAACGGCTTGGTCATGTTGATGCGATCTTCGGCAACACGGGTCTTGGTGATGGTGGCTCCGTCCCGGGTCGTTCGCACAACCGTCGTGTCGGTGGCCTTTACATCGTAGCTTGCGAACAGCTGGGTCGTGACCGAGGCCCGGGCAAATGGCCCCACCCAATCCAAACCGTCAAAGTGGTACAGATAGGTTGTCTGGAAGGCCAGCTCATCGGCGGACTTGATGAATTTGTCGAGCTGTGGCGTACGCGTTTGCGTCTCGGTGATCTTGAGCGCGTTTTCCCAAGCATGCTGTCCGGCAGTAAGATTGGCTGAGCCATTAACGATGAGGCCGTATTGCTGTGTGGCGCCGTCCACTGTGCCCACAACCTTCTTGCTATGGTTGTAACTACCTGTCGCGCCCAGCGACAGCTTCAACGCCCAACCATCTGGCGTCGGCTCTGCGGGTTTCGCCAACACCTTGTCTGCGGTAACATCCTTTGGAATGGCCTCTTGCGCCAACGCCGCACGTCCAACCAGCATCGAACCGACCAACAACCAACTCGACATCTTCAACATGAGCTTACCTCGATCTGTTCTTTATATGACTTCTGACCGGCGGCAAGATGATGCCAGTTTCCCGACAACGCAAGGGCCTCACGCTGTTTGCAGAATGTGCTACAAGGCCCGGCCACGGTGACCTCTATGACATCACGCCCCCTCGCTCTGGATAGCCTGTGTGCTCGCCTAAACCCTTGGTTGAAAGAGCGTCTGCGCACGGATGCTGAGGCCTTAGCCAAAGTGGCGGTGGATGAATCTGGGCTGCCACCAGGGCGCGCAGGTGCGGTGGTGTTCCCCAAAAACACCGCTGAAGTGGCGCGCATCGCCGCCGAGGCTTCGGCGTTGGGCATAGCAGTCGTGCCGCGCGGCGCTGGCACGGGCAAGTCGGGCGCGGCGATGCCGCAAAACGGTGAACTGGTCGTTGACCTGAGCCAAATGAACCGGTTGTTGGCCCTGATGCCCCACGACCAATACGCGGTGGTTGAGCCGGGCCTCATCACCGGCGATTTTCATCAAGCGGTGGCTGAGGTCGGCTATTTTTATCCCCCCGACCCAGGCAGTTGGGAGTCGTGCACGCTGGGCGGCAATATTGCCACCAACGCGGGCGGCCCGCGCGCCGTGAAATACGGAGTCACCCAGCGCTATGTCTGGGGTTTGCAGATCGTCACGATGCGCGGTGATGTGCTGCGTTTTGGCCGACGCAGTATCAAGGGCGTGGCTGGCTTGGATTTGACCTCTCTGCTCGTGGGCAGCGAAGGCACCTTGGGCATTATCACCGAGGCCACGTTGCACATCGTCCCGGCCCCAGAAGCGGTCGAAACAGCGTGGTTTAGCTTTGCCGACTTATTCGCAGCCAGCCGTGCCGGCGAGGCGCTATTCGCGGCCGGCCTGGTGCCGCGCATGATGGAGTTACTAGACCAAGCCGCGCTGGACACCGTGCGCAAGGTAGCCCCCTTTCGCATTCCGGAACCCGCCGGGGCCGCGTTGCTCATTGAGATGGATGGCTCGCCCGCACGGGCAACCGCCGACCTGGAACGCGCCGCTGAGATCATTTTGGCGGCCGGTGCCAGTGATTCAGCGCTGGCGAAGAACGAAAAGGAGCGCGAAGCGATGCGTCGCACCCGCCGCTTGGTCTCCTCGGCGCTCAAAGAGGCCTACCCCTTCAAGATGTCAGACGACATCGCGGTGCCGCGCTCACAGATGGTGCCGCTACTTGAGCAGGCCAAAGCTGCCGGGGCGAGCACAGCACACCTGGTATGTGCCTATGGTCATCTGGGCGACGGCAACCTGCACATGAACCTCTTGGCTCGTAGCGCCGAGGAACGCCAGCACGCAGGCCCCTTAAGACACCGCATCGTGGAGTTGGCGGTGAGCTTGGGTGGCACCATCAGCGGCGAGCATGGCCTTGGTCTCACCAAGCGGGAGCTTCTGCCGCTGGAGCAAACAACCTCGGTCATCGCGCTACAACGTCAGATAAAACAAGTATTTGACCCCCAGGGGCTGCTCAACCCGGGCAAAGTTTGGCCCGACGTATGAAGCGCACCCCCAGACAGGCTGCGCGCGCTGAGACCAAGCGCCTGAAGCACATGCTGCGCTTCGAACGAGAGCTCTGGAGCGCGGGCCTCATCCACGTCGCGGGGGTGGACGAAGTGGGTGTCGGGCCACTGGCAGGTCCGGTGGTCGCCGCAGCCGCGATTTTGCCCGTGGGGCGCAGCTTCTTGGGCATCAACGACTCCAAGAAACTTACGGAAAAACAGCGCGAAGCCTTGGCCGCTGAGCTGCGCGAACATGCCACCGCCTGGGCGTTGGGCAGTGCCTCCGAGGCGGAAATCGATCACATCAACATTCTGCAGGCCTCACGCTTGGCAATGAAACGTGCCGTGGAAGCGCTGGCGTTGCAACCACAACACCTCCTGATCGACGCTCGCGACATCGACCTGCCACTCCCGCAAACCGGCATCATCAAAGGCGACGCCTTATCGCAATCAATCGCGGCTGCCAGCATTCTGGCCAAAGTGCATCGAGATGCGTTGATGGACCACTACGCCAAAACTTATCCGGACTACGGCTTCGAGATGCATCGGGGCTATCCCACGCCCAAACACCTTGCCGCGCTCATGAAACTGGGCCCGTGCCCCATTCATAGGCGTTCATACGCACCCGTGAAGAAGGCGTTGCGACCTCGGCAGGATCTACTACCGGGCGTGTAATGAGCCGCGAGCCTAATGCCCGGCAGCGGCGCTTAACTGCGTAAGGAAGTAGCCCGCCACCACGGCCGTACCAATGACACCGGCCACATTGGGGCCCATCGCGTGCATCAGCAAGTAGTTGTTGGAGTCGTAGGTTTGCCCGACGTTGTGCGCTACACGAGCCGCCATCGGCACGGCAGAGACACCCGCGG
>JAKLEG010000057.1 GCA_022703175.1 Myxococcota bacterium
CGCTCCAGTACAGCCAACTCACGCCTCAGGGTTCTTAGCTTGGAATCCGCCTCGCCTTGCCGTGCCGAAAGCTTCATGCGCTGCTCTTTGAGCACGTCCAAGGCTTGCTGCCACGGCTTTGGGTCAGGTTTGGCACTGCGCATCTCCTCAATCACGATGGTGCGCAGATAGGTCTCGTAGCCCTTCAAGGTTTGTTCGCGTTCATTCAGACCGGTCCGTTCATTCACCAGAGCCTGAACGGCATCACCCTTGGCGAGGCGTTCCTGCTTGAGCGTCGAGGTTTCATCCCCGCGATCCTCCGCGCGTGGTGCCATCCGACTCGTTACACCAATGACGCTGGCTTTGCCTGAAGCCAAACCGCGCAACGTGCGAGTATCGACCCCTTGAGGTAAGTCACCAAACTCGACGTCGCCCCGACCACCCGAGCAGCTAAGTTCCTGCACCCGAATGACCTCGGCGCGATCGGCAAACACCACCACGCGCTTGATACGTGGCGCCTTGGCAGACACCGGCGCGGCCGCAAGCACGCTCGTCACCACCAACCATGCCTTCGTGTAGTTTTTCATCGTGCACCCGAGCCCGCTTGGAGCTGCCAATCCTTCGGTCGTTTGATTTGATACTTGAACGTAAGCGTGGTGGTTTTACCGGGCGCGACGTTCACCTCCCAGCGCAACAGGCCATCGGCATCCGGCCCATCTTTCGGGGGCGCGCTGGCATTCAGGTAGTTGACTTCCACATCGGGCTGCTGGCTCTTGGGTAGTTGATCTACCAGCTGCACCCGCACGGCAGACTTTTTGTAGTTGGCCACCTCGATGGTGACCTCGTAGACCGTGACATCCTTCTTTGAGAACACCCCCTCGGTGGCGCTCTTCGGTACCACGCGACGCACAAGCTTGATGTTCTCGTCGGCGCCCAACGGCAGGTCCAGCGTCCCACCTGGCCCAGTGGTTTCAAGCGTGCCGTCACTGATAAAGGTGCCTTCGACAAAAATATTGGCACGGCCGCGCAGCACAGCCTGCCCTTCTTTGTTCTCAACACGCGCTTTCAGATACGCCACAGGCATCAACGCGGGCGACGCCTCATAGAACGTGGTGACCGGAAAACTCAACGCCCGCAACGGCACGCGCACCGATTGTTGCGTACCAGGAACATCGGCCTTCGTGGCCGAGCGATAGACGTAATCAAAACCGCCAGCAATCACCGCTGGCAGGTTGGGGTCACTAAACTGAGGCGGCAGCGGCCCATCAATGCCGCGAAGAGCCAACGGCATGAGGCTCGCAGCTGGTTCGGCCCGGCGGGCGCGTTTGCCACCCGTGCCGGCAACGGAGGTCGTCGCCTCCGTCTCGTTAACCATGGCCGCCGAAGGCATCGGCGCCATCGAGGGTGGTGGGGGCGGTGCGGCCGGACGGGGCGAAGGTTTGCGACTCATAGCAACCGAGCGTTGCGGTTGCGCCAGCTGGCCCGCCACCGAAGCACCGCCAAAATCCATTGTTGTGCGCTTCTTATAGCCAGCCGCCATCTCCTCTTGAGCCGCAGGTGCGTCGCTTAAAAGACCACTGTCGTCGGATTCTGCCATCTCGCTGGTCGAACCACGCCGGGCGTTCAGCTGTTGCTGCAACACCGTAAGCCGCTGCAAGAGCACGTCACGACGCGCCTCGTTGGTCGATTCCCGAGTTGTTTCGGAGGCTTGCGGCGGTGCGAAGCGATCAGCCGTGGGTGGGGCTTGGCGCGCATAGGACTGCGGAATGAACTCACGCGCCTCACCTAACGTCCAGGTGTCAAGCTTCGGCAAATCGATCCCCTGTCCAGGAATCGCTGTGGAGAGCGACAACTGCACGTCGGCCCAATCTTCGCCGGTGCCTTGCGCGACCAGCCCGGCAGCCTCCAGCGTGACCTTGCCCGCATCAGGGGAGAAGCGCACATCGTAGACCGGCAGCCAGTAGGCGCCGGCAGCAAAATACTCAAGGTTCAACGTTACCTGGACCGCGCGCGGCAGCTCAAGGATGGCCACGACCTCCAAACGTCGATCAGAGAGCCCCTCACCGTTTAGGCGCTCGGCCTCGCGGGACGCCGATTCCAGTTTCTCCATCACCCCACGCCGTTTTGCTTGCAGCACCGCGATCGAACCGACGGCTTGCGTGCGCCGCGCCTCCATAAAAGCCAGCACGGTCTGCCATGCGGTGGGCGCCAGCGTCGCCGGAGTCTTGGCCTGAAGTCGGGCATCCTCCCCCGCCAGTGCTTTGGGTATCAACCCCGCCAGCAACCCGACCTCGGCGTGGTACACCGCAATCTGCCGGGCCATTGCACTGGCCTCATCTTGCAACACTTCGATCTCACCGACGATCCGATCGAGGGCATCGATCGAAACGCGCTCGCGCAGCACCGGATAGACCTCCAGACGCAACAGCGTCGCGCCATCGGCCTGCAAGCGCACGGTGTCGGTGAGTGCAGCGCCAGGTAGGTCTGGGAGGCGCACGGCTTGGATTCCGGACGACAGCGCGACCGCACCTTGGCGCACCACCTGCGCGCGATCGGAGTAAACCGTTACTGACTTGACGGGCATCGCCACAGCCTTCGCTCGCTCAAGGAGGGCCGGCCCCGAAACTACCTCGGGAACCGCGGTGCCCAACACGCACCACAACAGGGTCGACAACATGGGAAACCCCTGAACCGCCTGAAACCCTGGCCGACGTGACCGAAGGACTCAAGCACCCGCATCTTGCCAAGAAACGCTGTGGGGAGCCATCACGACCACGGGGTCGCAATGCCGCATCCTCCTCCTCAATGACACCCCGCGATTGTCGTCACGACGACAGACCTGGTACAGCTACCCATCGAACCATGCCTCACGCTCCCCGTCACGCCTACCTACGAAAGACAGTGCCCGCGCTCGTGGCCTTCACAGTGGCGCAATGGAGTCCGCTCACTGCCATTGCCCAACCTGATGCCACTCCCAACGATGCCGTAGAGTTCGTGGACGAATGGCGACTCGCGGAGCATCCGGCAAGCCCTAGCTTCCTACAGTTCACGGGCAACTACGTCTTCAACGCCGCTACCTACATGTCAGTGTTGATATTACCCACCCCACCTTGTGCATCTCCCGAACTTGCAGCCGAGGTGCAAAACCAATTGCTGCATTTCCTACGGTCGGCAGGCTACGTCCTGGCACGCGTGAGTGTACGAGTCGTAAGCGACCATCTGGAGGTAGCGGTCGACGAAGGTCGCTTGGACAAGATCTTATTTTTAGGAACCGGTACATTGCAGGCGCTGCGGCTCAAGCTCGAATTAAGTGTCCCTCATCACGTGTTCAACAAACCGGATCTGGAGCAGCAACTCCAAGCGCTGAGCGCCCGCTTCGGCCTTACCCGGTTGCGCTATCAGTTGGCCATTGGCCAAAGCGTCGAACACGTTGGCCCCCAGCTCGAAGACTTGGGCGATCTGTACGGCGTTGCCATCATTCCGCCCGAGGTGCGCTTCGTCTTGTTCATTCGCGTGGAGGAGACCGAGTGGAACACCGGGCTCGGGCTATCAGCCGCAATCAAGATGCCGGATGGCTTGAGGACCGGACTGGATTATCGAGGCGTCGAGCTGTTCGCAGCCAAAGACCGCTGGCAGGTGGGCGCCGATATTGGCGTACGCCTGCGCACCCACCTCGAAAACAATGCCAGCTACCTATCCCTCTCGCGTGCCGATGTAGAGGCGCGTTGGTATATGCCGCCGTTGGTGTTCGCCGGGTTGCGCCCGTTCTTGTGGTTGGGCAACTCCCTCACCAGTGATCAACGTCGCGACCTGGCCTTGGAAATCTTCTACCGCAACTTGGCCGAAGGCTCGCTAAATGTCGGTTACGAACTGGTCCCAGGACTGATGCTCTCCGGGGGCGGCGGCGCGGAAGAAAAGAGCGTCTTTGGTGTCGATCAGCTAGACGCACCAGCAAATGATCCCGGCTACACGCCGATCGAACCGTTCAACACCTTCCACCCTTTCGTGCACGCCAACCTGGAGTTCACCTTTAACCAAGAAGAAATGCGCCGCGACCGCAGCCATGCTCTGCGCCTGGATTCGCGCCACTATTGGCTCACCGATGCCTCAGCCTTTAACGCGATGCATTTCAACTATCGAAAGGTGTTGGCGCTCGGGTGGCACGATGTGGAGCTGGGGGCGCGGGCCGCCTTCCTCGTTGGAAATATCGAGTTTGATTTGGAGGAGCCTGTAGGCGGCCGATACCTACGCGGAGTCTTTGGTGATCGCTACCACGTCAAACGGGTGGCCGCGGTGAGCGCCGAGATCCGTTGGTCACTAGCGCGGGACCTCTACAAGATAGGCCTCTTCCACGACTTAGCGGCTTTTGGCGCGCTGAATCGCCTAGATGGGCTGCAGCAGGCGCGCTTCGGCAACAGCTTTGGACCAAGCTTCCACGCCCTGGTCATGGATCTGTTCCAGTTGAACCTCTACTATGGTTTTGGTTTCTGCTCGGATGGTGCGTTCGATCGCGGCTTTTCCGGCTCCCTCAGCAAAGCCTTCTAGCAGCTCAGGGTTGTAGACAGCGCTGTGCTTCCAAGACCTACATGCTGTCGAACAAACGCCCTGAGCTGATCACGGCGCCGCGCACGCTACCGAAAACCACGACCACATCTGGAACGATGGCCACCGGAATATCTTTGGCGATCGATTGGCCATCGACAAGCGTGCCGTTGCAACTGCGCACATCCACCAGCGACGCTTGCCCCTGAGCATCTAGCTCAAAGTAGGCGTGCAGCTTGGAGACTGAAGGATGGCGCAAGACCAAATCGGCGTTGAGGGCGCGGCCAACCAAGATGCGCCCCTGCCACGAACCGGTGTCACGCTTGGCCATCGGATAGACATAATAGCTCGTCGGTGCCGTGCGCATCCGGCCAAGCAGAGCCGCCGCCGAGATGGGCAAAAGCGGCTTGGGGGGTGTGGCCGTAGCCGCCAGATTGATGGCCACCGTCGAAAACTTGGCCATCTCCTCCGCCCCCTCCTCAGGCAGCAGCTCACGCACCAGCCACAGAGGTGGGTTCTTCGAAATAAAGGCGTCCCGGCCTAGGTTCTTGTGTTTCAATCGAAAACTATCGAACCGCTCCATCACCACAGCTCCTCACCGATGTTGCTGCGACCTTGAAACCTCGCAGGGCATAGTAACCTATGGCCCAACAGCGCCCCAGCGTCCAGAACTCGGCACCGCGCGGGGTGACAAAATGACGGTGCCGCTATCTGGCTTAATCACCTAGAGGAACCGGCCGCGCATAGATGCCAAAAAGCAAATCACTCCAACCGCCGCCACCCACCTGCCCTCCACGCACCGAGCCCTCACGACGCCACGCCCACAAGCGATACAAGGCTGTGGGCATGCCAGCCTCCCAGCCGATGACGCCCAACAACTCACTCTCGCCCGCACGGCGACAGGTATCAGCATCGACGCATGGGGTCAGAGGTACGTCGAGAACCGCCGGCGCATCGATATATATGCCACGTGCCTGAAGAGCCGTGGGGACCTCAAGCGTTGAGTCTTGCGGGTTTGGTGTGACCGTGCGCGCCATCGCGGCGCCGACCCCTACCGGCTCACCGAAGATCGTAAACTCAGGGTCGAAAGCAAACATCGGATAGAAGAAGGTCGCGAGATCCGCCACCGGATCGTAGGTGAGCACCCTCGCCGACTCGGTGCCAAATCCCAGGTCAACCCGCAAGGTATCGTCGGATTGCACCCGTACCGCCTCCGGCGCGGCAAAGCGCCGGTCGAACAACGCATCTTTAAACACTGCTGCTGGCGCGTCGAACGTCACACCATTCACTGCGGTCACCGCACCCGAGGGATCGCGCCGAAACAGCTGTCCAGCCTCGTTCACCCACACGGCAGCAAACTCCCCAGGTCGAATCTCGCGCACCCAGACCGGCACAACACTGCCAGCATCGCTCGGGATTGAAATGTGGACGCTGCTGGTATCGCTGGGTGTACCGATGGTGCCATCGTCCGCCAACGTAAAGCGCGACGCCTGAATCCAGGTCGAAAAGGTGTCGGTAACCCGCAGATAGACGCCCGGCTCAGCTCCGCGTCCGATGAAGGGCCACCAGCCACAACTCGCTTGCTCGACGTTGTGGGTAGCAACAATTCCATCCACCGGGTCGACAACGATCGCGCCGCAGCTATTGACCACGGCCAACCGTGCCCCAAGACCGATGCAGGTATCCAGCGGTAGGCGCATCGACAGCGGCACCACCGCGCCGGATGTGGTCAGAATGAAGCTGGGCGCAACCTCGGGCGCCGGATTCGGGTATTCCCAGTTCCACGTGGCCAGCGTCGCACCGCCGGCGAACAGGCAGGTATCCAGCCCCGACAAGGCACCATTGTGGGGTGCTAGCTCGCTGAGCGACTGAGCATCGGCGGCGAGGGCACTATCGAGAATGGCGTGGATCTCCACCAACGCTGGTGTCAAGTCCACAGGCTCACCCAACAACTGGGCCTGATCCTCGCAACCGCCGCAGAGCGCCAGGACAACGATCACAAACCTGTGCGCACTCACGGTTGCACCTCAGCTTGCAAAGGCACCAACGGACGGGTCATCTCCACCGGCCCATATGCAAGCAAGAAACCCCACACCTGCGCGTCGGGCACCGGGAAAAATGTGCCAGCATCAGGGGCGTTATAGGCATACGAACCGGTGAGTTGCACTCGGCCAAGCCCCAGCGCCACAAACGCCTCAACACTTGGAACGTAGCGAGCTGCACGGCGAAACAACGTTGCGCGCGCACCCAAGGTGCCAGTGGTGCGCATCCACGACACCAGCTCGACCTCCTGACGCAATGACGCGCTGGCTTCCGCGAAGCGAAACAACACCACCGGCGCGAACTGCGAGGCCGCCCGCAAACGAACGCCTGTGCCAAGAAGGTCATCAAGGCCAAGCACCACCTCCTGAGTGGCGCCCCGACGCGGCGCCGGGGGCGCAACCTGAGCGATGATGGCGTCATGGTAGGCCTGGTAACGGTCCCCATAGTAGTCGACCTCTGGGGCGAAGCGATTGTAGCCCACCACCGGAACGCCGTAGTCCCGCAGCTCCAGCGCCTCGGCTAGCCAAGCTAGCGACGTCGAACCTCGCAGACCGGTCAGGCGCTGCTCGGAGGTTTCTGGCTGACCAAAACGTGGCAACTCTGCCAGAGCCACCTCTAGAAGCGAGTCACTAGGCGCCGTCAACGACAGCAGCGTGGTGACACGACGCTCAGAATCGACACGAACAAAGGGGCTCGTCGCCTCGGTCACCGGCGAACCTGGCCGGTAGGGGATTTGATCTGAGGTAGAATAACCCGGCACAACGATTTGGTCGTACTGATCACGATTGTTCCACGTAGAGGTTAGTCGTACTCCACCGGTGAGCGCCACGCCCGCATAGCTCAACCCCGCATAGGCGATGTAGTCGGAAAAATAGTCCTCGTACTCGACTCCGAGGGGATCGGCTGTCTCATTCACTGCCACGATACCGGCGCGGTCGTAGGCAAGGCCGGTGAAGAAGGCGAACCCGGTGCGCGGTTTACCGGCGCCGATACCGATACTTCCGCCATAGCGCCGCAACGACGCCCCGCTGATAACCTGACCGTTGTTCACCAGAAAATTCGCCGGCGTACTGCGCATCGCCAGGTTGGCGTAAAAGGGAGTTGCGTCCAACTGTAACCGGGCCTGCGTTTCGTGCGTCAACGTGCGCAGGACGTTGATCGACTGCGCGGCGACGTTACTGACCTCGGGACCCGTAAGCTCCGGCACCGCGCCGACTAGACGGGGAGCGACGACAACGCACAGCACCACCGACGAACGAAAACTAAACATACGAGACCATCCCAAGCCCATCCCGCCCCTTGGTCCAAGTATCCATAGAACCCGAGACGCACTCCAGCCACAGCACCGGGGACGCAATACAGGGCGCGTGCTCCCCCCAGCCAGGGTGGCCCCCAACTCTTGGCGCCAGACGCTGGCCGGTTCTCCTGTGTCATCTACAGTTGATAGCGTGCCCGAGCCGACTCAACAATGCCACCGATCAAGTCGCCATAGCTCATGCCCAGCCCACGCGTCAGAATTACCAAGTCGCTCTTTACCGGATCTAAGCCGGGGAGCGGGTTGATCTCCAAGAACATCGGCTCATCCCCGGGTCCGATGCGCAGGTCGACACGCGCGACATCGCGACAATCTAATGCCCGATAAGCGTTAAGCGCCACCTCTTCGACCCGACGCAACAATGCGGGTGCACGCTTTGGCGGCACGTCGTAACACACTTCTTGTAGGTAGTTCCGCTTCACCTCAAGAGAGTAAACAAAGGTGTCGAGCGAGCCCGTGGTTGGACGAATCTCCATCACGCCAATGACACGCGCGTGGGCGCCGGTGCCGAGAATCCCAACGGTAAACTCAGGACCCGTGCAAAACTCCTCGACCAACACCGGTTGTTGATAGTCATTTAAAAGCCGCGTCAAATGCTCGGTGAGAGCGCTAGCGTCAGTGATACGAGAGCTCTTGCGAATACCCATGCTGGAGCCTTCGTTCAACGGCTTGGCGATCACCGGCATCGCCAACTGCAATTTGGCAACGTCTACGAGCTCTTTGACCACAACATCACGTGGGGTAGGCACACCGCGTGCTGCGACCAAGCGCTTGGTCATCGATTTGTCCAACGACACAGCGAGCGTGAGTGGATCGCTGTGCGTAAACGGAATGTTCAACATCTCCAATATCGCGGGGACGTGTGCCTCGCGTGAGCGCGAGCCCACACCTTCAGCAATATTAAAAACCAGGTCGGGCGCGTGCGCGAGCACCGCCTCCACCAACGCGCGGCCGCCACCCAACAGTCGCGGCCGGTGACCAAGCGCCTCCAAAACCTTGGCGATAGAGTTGACCGTATGCTCCGAATCGTACTCTTCAAGACGATCCTCAGGTCCCGAGGTCACGTTGCCAAATGCCGAGCGCAGATCGCAACTGATGCCAATATCCAAGGATTTCATCGGGTCTCCGAGCCTACGAAGGTTTTCTCTGGGCGCGTTTAGCCCATTTGCTTTTGCCCACCGTAGACCTGCCACGTGCCGTCGTGCTGCGAGGTTGTGCAGCCGAGGCCGTTGCTGGGACGATCGGCGACAACGCAGACACGCCGACGGTCGCAGGGCCGACGGACATCTTCGCGGGAGTCGTCGCCTCGGCGAGTAACCCCGCGGCGATCTCCGGCGCCATTTGCACAGGCTCATGGTAAGCGTAGCGATTGCCCTTGAAATTGCGGAGCAGCGCGCGGCCGTGCTCCCGATCGTAGTCGATCAGATAGTCTGGTCCGACCGGGACCTTACCGCCACCGCCGGGTGCATCAATCACGTAGGTCGGCACGCACAAACCACTTGTGTGTGAACGCAGCCCCTCGATGATTTCGATACCTTTGGCGACCGTGGTGCGAAAATGTTCGGCGCCCCGCACAGGGTCGCACTGGTAGAGGTAATAGGGCCGTACGCGCATCCTGGCCAACGCGTGCACAAGCTCGCGCATCGTCTCGACGCTGTCGTTGACTCCTTTGAGGAGCACCGTTTGGCAGTTCAAGGGGACACCTGCCCGCAACAGCTTGTCGCAAGCAGTCGTGGCTTCCGGGGTGCATTCACGCGGATGCGAAAAGTGCACATTGACCCACAACGGGTGATACCGCTGCAGCATCGCGCACAACTCGTCGGTGATGCGCTGGGGCATCGTCGAGGGCACGCGCGAACCGATGCGAATGATCTCTACGTGGGGAATCGCCCGTAACTTCTGCAAGATGCTCTCAAGCTTAGGTGTCGCGAAGGTGAACGGGTCGCCGCCCGAAACCACCACGTCGCGCACTGCGGGCGTATTCGCGATGTAGGCAATCATCTTGTCGATGGCAAAGTCAGGCACGGCGTCTTCGTACATCATCCGCTTGCGGGTACAGTAGCGGCAGTAGCTGGCGCAGACGTTCGAGACCACGAAGAGCACGCGGTCGGGGTAACGGTGGGTAATGCCCGGTACCGGAGAGTGTTCTTCTTCGAAGAGCGGATCTTCCTCACCCACGTTGCGATAAAGATACTCCTCAGCGTTCGGGATCATCTGGCGCATCATCGGGTCACTGGGGTTGCTCGGGTCGACCAACGATAGCCAATAGGGCGTCACGCCCATGCGAAAGTCACGCGTGATGGCGCGCGCCAGTAACAGGTTGGCCTGGGACATCGGCACTAGCTTCGCCAGCGCCTCCACACTCGTAATGCGGTGCGATAGCTGCCAGTTCCAGTCGTTCCACTCGGCGTCACTGACGTCAGGAAAGAATGCGGTCCGCCCACGCACATCCGGCCGTGTGTCGCAGTGCGCAGCCACCGGTTGCGGCTCCGAAGACGTCACCTCGTCCATGCTAACAGGACCCCCGTTCACGCTGAGGCGGGGCTTTTAGCGCAGTTGTAACAACGAAGCCACAGATTGACGCATACCGCCGAGGCTCATGTCGCCGTACGTAAACAAGATAGAAGGACGCCCCGTGCTGACAATGATCTCCGACCCGCTTGTGTGCCCGCGCCAGCGCAGACCGCACGACGCTTGAACCCCCACACAATTCCAGCTACTCCGGCCACAGATGAGCACGCCTGCTTTCCCCCCGCGCACACCCGACGCACAGGCGACACCGCTGTTGCGCTGGCTTGCCACCTGCCCCGAAGACACGAAGCCGGTGCTGGTGCGAGAATTGTTGGCGTTAGGGATTAGCGAGCTGCGCCCGACCTACCGCGCCGTCGCCTTTGACGCCGACCTTGAGACCGGCTACCGCGCGCATCTCTGGCTACGTACGGCCAGCCGAATCCAGCGAGTGGTGGCTGAACTCCCGGCCGCAAGCCTCACTCAATTGCACGCGGGCGTTGCAGTGCTGCCTTGGCCCACTTGGTTACGCGCTGATCGACCATTTACTGTATCGGCCATCCTTACCGACCAGGCGTCCCGGAACCTCGGCGAGGCCGAGGTGATCACGACCGTTGCGCATGCCATTGTCGAAGGTTTTGCCGACGCCTCTGCCCCCAAGTTTGCCCCCGACTCGGAGGCGAACAACCTCGTTACCTTGGTGGCACACCTACGCGGTGGCAATTGCACGCTGGGATTGGATACCGCGGGGCGGGCACTACACAAACGAGGCTGGCGACTGCCTGGCCACCCAGCGGTGCTCAAGGAAACCCTAGCGGCGGCGATCCTGTTGTTGGCCGACTATGACGGTACCGAGCCACTTCTAGATCCGATGTGCGGTTCCGGCACTCTGGCCATTGAGGCTGCCTACGTTGCACTCGGCAAGGCCCCGCTCATTCATCGCGGCAAAGATGACTTCGGTTTTGAGCATCAGGCCGGCTTTGATCGTACCCTCTGGCGTAGGGTCTGCGACCAAGCCCGAGCCACCAAGCGGGCCGCTCCGCTAGCCCCAGTTTTTGCGGCCGACCTCCGCCCAGATTTTGTCGAGCTCGCCCGCAAAAGCGCGTTACGCGCCCGGGTGGAAAAGCACATCAGTTTCTCATGCAGCGCCTTTCAGGCGCTGGTTCCTCCTGCCCCCACGGGGCTGCTCGTAGCCAACTTGCCATACGGGGAGCGCATCGGCCGCGGCGAAGTGACAAACCTCTATCGCGACGTTGGTCAAACACTTCGCGAGCGGTTCGCTAACTGGCGCGTGGCATTGCTCGTCCCGGCGCAAGCCCCAAGGGAAACGCTCGGATTGCGCCTCAGGCAGGAGGTGACCCTCCAAAACGGTGCCCTTGAGGTCCGCCTCCTCCTTGGTGGCATGCCCCCTAGCAAGTCTCGCCACGGCTAGCTTGCCATTGCCGACGTCCGCGGCGAGCAACACGATCGTCACCATGGCTCAGCGGTAGAGTTCGCCATTGACGCTACAAAAACCAAAGAGCATCTTGGAAACCATAACTGTCATTTAAAGTTTCCATGGTGTCAAATGCGGGACGACGCTCAAAGAAATCAGGTCATCGACACGGCGCTGGAAAAGTTCCGCAAGTATGGCATTCGGCGCGTGACGCTGGACGAAATCGCGCGAGAGCTGCGTATCTCCAAGAAGACCCTCTACACCCATTTTTCCGACAAAGAAGCCCTGGTCACGGCCTGCATCGAGCGGAACGTCAGCCAGATCATGCCTAAAGTGAACGCCGCCCTCAGCTCGAAGGGCACAGCCAGCGAGAAAGTGGTGCGGATGTGGCAAGCGGCCAGCAACTTGCCGCGGCTGGTAACGCCGGAGCTCATTGCCGACCTAAAGGCCGACTACCCGCACCTGTGGGAAGCGATCGATAGCCGACGTAAGGCGGCGCTGGCCAGGTTCGAAGGCATCATCGATGCCGGCCGCAAAACTGGAGAAATCCGTCCCGAAATCCATCCCAAGGTCATGCTGCGCATGATCATGGCGTTTCTCGACCGGATCATCACCCCCGATGTGCTGGTGCAAGGGGAGTTCTCTCCCGCCGAAGCGCTCAACACCATTTTCACTGTGATCGGGCGCGGCATGTTCGTGCACCCGCCCGCCCTGCCGCCAATGGAGCCCCTACCATGAAAAAACTAATCCCTATTCTGGCCGTCCTGATTGGCATCACCGCCTACGTCTACTTCGCACGCATTCGCCCCGGGCGCGTCTTTGATCCTACCGTGCGCGGCTCGGGCAGCATCGAAGCCCTCACGGTTGTGGTCGCGGCGAAAATCCCCGCCCGCATCCTTACACTTAAGCCGGCCGAGGGTGACCACGTGAAGGCGGGCGATGTGCTGGCCACGCTCCAATGCGACGAACCCGAAGCGCGCCTCGCCCAAGCCCAAGCTACCTTGGCCCAAGCCGAAGCCGGCCGCGCTCAGGCTCAGGTCGCAATCGAGCAAGTGCGCCTGCAAGGTGGCTCACTCACCGTGCAACAACAACACGCGCTACGCGAGTACGACCGAGCACAAAACCTGCTGAAATCGGCTGGCGCCACGCAGCGCACCGTCGATCAAGCCGAAACGGCGAAGAAGACCGCCGACGAGCAGGTACGCGCCGCCGCGATGTCCGTGGATGTGGCTCGTCGCGCCGAAAAAGTGGCGGAGGCCCAAGTGATCGTGGCCGAGAAGAACTTGGCCCTTTCGCAAACACAGGTCGCGGAATGCACGCTGGTGTCCCCCATGGATGGCGTCGTGATGGCGCGGGTGCACGAGCCAGGCGAGTTGGTGCTGCCCGGCTCTACGCTCCTCAAACTCGGCAGGATGGATGAGCTGTTCACCTGGATCTACGTGCCTAACGAAGAGGTGGGCAAAGTCGCACTCGGTCAACCCGTCACGCTCACAGCCGACACCTATCCCAACCGGCAATTCGCGGGCACTGTGGCACGCATCAACGACCAGGCCGAGTTTACGCCCAAGTCGATTCAAACCAAGGACGACCGGACACGGTTGGTATTCGGCGTCAAAGTTGTCATCCCCAACACTGACGGTGCGTTGTTGCCGGGCATGCCCGTCGAAGCCGAGCTCCCCCCCCTCACTCCCACGAAAGGTTAACGGTCGGCCGCGATGAGCCTACTTGCCACCCAGAACCTGTCTAAACGGTTCGGCGACACCCTCGCGGTGACCGGCCTCTCTCTGACAGTCAACGCCGGCGAGGTGGTGGGACTCATCGGCCCTGATGGTGCTGGCAAAACTACGACGATGCGCATGCTCGCAGGGCTCATGACACCTACGAGTGGCTCCATCATGCTGCTCGGGCGCGACCTCGGCAGCGCGTCGGCAGATTTGAAGCAACGCCTAGGCTACATGGCGCAACAGTACAGCCTGTACGGAGATCTCTCGGTGGCCGAGAACCTGCACTTTTTCGCGGGCATGTTCGGCGTACCCAAGAGGGTCTTGAAGGAACGCCAGGCGCAACTATTGGGGATGGCACACCTGACCGAGTTCCTAGACCGCCCAGCCCAGGCACTCTCGGGCGGCATGTACAAAAAGCTGGCGCTCTCCTGTGCGCTGGTGCATGCCCCGTCGCTGTTGTTGTTAGACGAGCCCACCAATGGCGTCGACCCGATCAGCCGGCGCGAACTTTGGAGCTTTCTTGGCGAGCAAGTGGCTGCTGGCGTTGGCGTCTTGGTCAGCACCCCCTACATGGATGAGGCCGAGCGCTGTACGCGCATTGGCCTCCTTGTAGACGGCAAGCTCGTCGTCCTCGACTCCCCGGCCAACTTGAAACGCCAGTTCGATGCTACGGTGTTGGAGTTTGAGAGTGAGGCGGCCATGGCTGAGCTGGAGTCGCTTCGCACCCTCGACCATGTCGAGCAGATCTACACGGTTGGCAAAAAGCTACATCTCGTCACCCACGCCCAACGCAACGTCGAAGCCTCGCTGCAGAGCCTCCTTACTGGTCGCGGTGCAAAGACAACCATCGTCACTGCCGTGCTCCCAAGCTTCGAAGATATTTTTATGGCCTTGTCGAGTGGCAAGACCGGCCGAAGTGACACATGAGCCATACCACCACAGAGCCGGTCATCGAGGTCGAGGCGCTGTCGCGTCTTTTTGGCGATTTTCGCGCCGTGGATGACATCAGCTTCGAGGTCTATAGGGGCGAAGTCTTTGGTTTTTTGGGCGCCAACGGCGCTGGCAAGTCTACCACGATTCGCATCCTGTGCGGCCTGCTCGCTCCCACCTCAGGCAAAGGCCGCGTGCTGCACTACGATCTGCTCAGTGAATCGGAGAAGGTCAAACCGCACGTTGGCTACATGTCGCAGAAGTTCTCGCTCTACCCCGACCTGACAGTGAATGAAAATTTGGACTTTTTTGGCGGCATCTACCGCGTGCCCGCGAGCAAGCTCGACGAGCGTAAACGCTGGGCCATTGCGATGGCCGACCTTTCAGGCAAAGAGGCGACGCTCACCAGTGACTTACCGTTGGGCTTTAAACAACGCTTGGCGCTAGGTGCTGCTTTGCTGCATCAACCGACGCTGTTGTTCCTAGACGAGCCAACCGCCGGTGTGGCGCCCCAGGCACGGCGCAGCTTTTGGGCATTGATCCGCACGCTCGCCCATCAAGGCACCACGGTATTTGTCACCAGCCATTACATGGACGAAGTAGAACAGTGTGACCGCATCGCCCTCATGAGCCGCGGCAAGATCATTGCGTTGGACACGGCCCTCGCGCTGAAACAACACCCACAGGTGCCGCGCCCCGCCGATGGTTCACAGCCCACCTTAGAAGATGTCTTCGTGGCTCTCCTTGGTGAATCCGGGGTCGCACGATGAACCTCAAACGCATCGGCCTCATCGCCCAAAAGGAAACGCGGCATATCCTGCGCGATTTTCGCACGCTCTATTTGGCCTTCGGCGTGCCGCTCGTAATGCTGGTGTTATTTGGCTACGCGCTAACGATGGACATCAGGGAAATCCCTACGGTCATCGTCGATCAGGACAAGACTCCGGCGTCCCGCGATTTGATCGCCGCGTTTGAACACACGGGCATCTTCACAGTGGTACTACGCGTCGCTGATGGTCACGCCATTGAGCCTATGTTTCATACCAACCGTGTGCAGGTGGCTCTCGTGATTCCGCCCGCGTTCGAGCGTGCGCTGCTTAGAGGTGAAAAGGCCCAGGCACAACTGATCGTAGACGGCACAGACGCCAATGTCGCCAGTATTGCCCTGGGGTACGCCAACGCGATTGCCCAAAGCCGCACCTTGGCGCTGGCCGTGCAGGCGCTCGACAACCAAGGGTTGAGCGCCGGAAGCCGCATGCGGCCGCCGCTCGCGGTGAAGGCGCGCAATTGGTTCAATGCCGACCTGAAATCGCAGTGGTACCTGGTGCCAGGCTTGGTGGCGCTCATCATGGCGATGATGAGCGCAATGCTGATGGCGCTGACAGTCGCGCGCGAGTGGGAGCGCGGCACGATGGAACAGCTGCTGGTCACGCCGGTGCGTCCGGTGGAAATCCTGTTCGGCAAACTGATCCCCTATTACGTCATTGGGTTGGGCCAATTGTCCCTCATCGTCGGTGTCGGCGTGACGTTGTTCGATGTACCGGTGCGCGGCAGCCTCCTCACACTCTACGCGATGAGCAGCCTATTCTTGGTCGGCGCGCTGTCGCAGGGGCTCATCATCTCGGTCATCACGCGACAGCAGCAGCTAGCGATGCAGCTGGCAATTCTGAGTTCCTTACTACCGGCCATCATTTTGTCTGGCTTCATGTCGCCTATCGCGTCGATGCCCAAGGTGATCCAGGGCATCACCTACCTCATCCCGGCACGCTACTTCCTCGTCATCGTGCGCGGCCTGTTCTTGAAAGGCACAGCACTCGTGAACTTCTGGCCACAAGCGCTGGCCTTGGCGCTTTTCGCCGTGGTGATGCTCACGATCGGGGTACGCAAGTTCAAAACGAGGTTGGACTGATGCTCACCGTCATCTGGCGTATCATGCGCAAAGAGGTGCTGCAGGCCACCCGCGATCGACGCATGCTCGGCATCATCTTTATCGCGCCCATCCTCCAAACGGTGTTGTTTGGTTATGCAGTCAGCCTCGACCTGAAGCATCAACCCACCGTGATCGCCGACCTGGACCATACGCCCACGAGTCGCACGCTTGCCGAACTGCTGCGCCATCACGATGGACTGAGCGTTGTAGGTAGCGTGGACAGCCACAGGGCCGCCGAGCAGGCAGTGCTGGATGGCCAGGCTGCGGTGGCGCTGCTGTTGCCACGTGGGCTGGAACACGACATGGAGTTGGGCCAGGCCGAGCTGTTGTTGGTGCTAGATGGTTCTGACTCCAACACGGCGCTTAGAGCGGGCCAGGAAACCAGCCAAATCTTGAATTACCGTGCCATTGGCCTGCAGCAAGCCAAGGTGCGGGAGCTGCTCGCAGCCCGCGGACTTGCGGCCGATCGGTTGTTACCGGAGTTGGCCATTGAAGGGCGCGCCTGGTTTAACCCGGCGCTACGCTCGGCGCTCTATTTTGTCCCGGCGGTGTTCGCACTGGTGTTGATGGTCATCACGATGCTTTTGACCTCGATGGGACTGACCCGCGAGCGCGAGATCGGCACGCTGGAGCAGATTATGGTGACGCCAGTGCGGCCGCTGGAGCTGATGGTCGGCAAGACGCTACCGTTTGCGGTGTTGGGCCTGGTGGACGTAGGCGTCATTATTGCTGTGGCCGCCGTGCTGTTTGGCGTGCCGGTGCACGGCAGCCTCTTGGCGCTCTACTTTGCGACGTTGTTGTTCCTGATGACCACGCTCGGCCTGGGGTTGTTCATCTCGACCATCTCCGCCACCCAACAACAGGCGATGATGACGGCCTTTTTCTTCATCCTGCCGGCCTTGATGCTGTCGGGCTACGTCTTCCCCATCGCCAATATGCCTGAGCCGGTGCAATGGCTCACCACGCTGAATCCACTCCGGTACTACATCGAGCTGACCCGCGGCATCATGGTGAAGGGCGCGACACTCACGGAGCTATGGCGCTCAGTCGCCGGACTTTTTGGCCTTGGCACCCTGGTGCTGCTCGGCGCCGCCGCCCGCTTCCACAAACGCGTGACTTAACGAGGCAACCATCATGCTGCAACTCTGGGTATTCACTTCACTTTTGGCGCTGGCCCCGGGCGATGCACCGAATACGCCCAACGTCACCCAACTGCCCGCGATCTCCCCCGGTCCGAGTCTGACGCTGGCGCAGGCGCTGGACGAAGCGGCCACCCGAAACCTCACACTACAGGCCACTGCGCTGGAACTCACCCGTGCACAAGCGCAACTGAAGCTCGCCTGGTCGACGCTGTTGCCCACTGTAAGCGGCCAGGTGCAGTTCAACCACAACGACCACGAAGACACCGTCGACATTGCTGGCCAAGTGATGACAATGCTGGGCCAAGCACTCGCAGCCACCCCATTTGCCGGGCAGTTTGAGCCCCCCGCCTCTGAACCCTTGGTGATGCGTCAACAAGAGGAGCTGCGTGGCTCCCTGACTGCGACGGTGCCGCTGGTCGTGCCGCAGGCGTGGGCGATGAAAGGCGTTGCCGAAGCCGGAGTCGCGGTCGCAAGCGAAGGGTTCATGCAAGCCCGCGAGTAACTCCTGTTTGCGGTTGCGCAGGCGTTCTACACCGCACACGTGTCACTCACCTGGGTGCACCTCCAAGAGGCCCAAATGGAGAGTGTGCGAA
>JAKLEG010000570.1 GCA_022703175.1 Myxococcota bacterium
CAAACCCGCAGCGGCGGTCACCGGCTCCAACGGTAAAACCACCACCAAAGAATTGATTGCGGCAGCGTTGGGCAGCCGTGGACCGGTGCACAAAACCGCTGGAAATCTCAACAATCTCGTAGGCTTGCCGCTCACCGTTTGTGCCTGGCCAGAGGCCGCGTGGGCAGCAGTGTTAGAGATGGGGATGAACGCGCCGGGTGAGATCGCGCGCCTGGTGGAGATCGCCGCGCCACACGTGGGGCTTGTGACCAACGTGGGGCCGGCACACTTGGCGGGGCTCGGCACCCTAGAGGATGTCGGGCGCGCCAAGGCTGAGCTGTACGCTGGGCTACCCGAACACGCGATTGCCGTGATCAACGCTGATGATCCGGTGGTCGCAAAGGTGGCGGTGCCATACGTGGGTCAGCGCCAGCGCTTGTGGTTCGGCACTGGCAAGGGCGCCGATGTGCGCCTGTTGGAAGTCAAGCCGACCGGTCAGCAGAGTGCTGTGACACTGTCGGTGCTCGGACGGGAACTCACGTTGGCCTTGCCGCTTCCGGGGGCCCACAACGCGATGAACGCGGCCGCTGCCGTAGCGGTGGCGGTGGCCATGGGTGTGGACGCCGCGCAGGCGGTAAGTGGGCTTGCGAAGGTTTCGGTACCGGGGGGGAGGATGCGCCCGGTGCAGATTGCGTCGCGCGGCATTCATGTCATCGACGACACCTACAACGCCAATCCCGCCTCGATGCGTGCAGCGTTCGCCACCTTTGCGGAGCTCGCCGAGGGTCGGCAGGTGGTGGTGTTAGGCGACATGTTTGAGCTCGGTCCCACCGCACCCAAGCTGCATCACGAGGTAGGTCAGAGCGCGGCTGCGGCGGGGCTCGACTGGGTGCTCACGGTGGGCACTCATGCGGCCCAGATCTGTGCCGGCGTACGTGAGGCTGGCGGGGCCGCCGATCATTTTGAGACGCTCGAACAATTGCTCGCGGCTCTCGATGGCGGTCTGTGCGCCGGGGACTGGGTGCTCGTGAAAGGTTCGCGGGGGATGCGGATGGAGCGCGTGGTCGCCCATCTGGAAGGTAGGCAAGGCTGATGTTTTATCACCTGGTCAGCGCATTTCGCGATGACGTCGGGCCGCTTCGGGTCTTTCTGTACCCGTCGTTTCGCATCCCGGGCGCAGCGCTTACGGCACTTGTGCTGACGCTCTGGTTGTTCCCCTGGTTTATCGAGCGACTGCGCGAGCTGCAGCACGGTGTCAGCAACGTCCGCGAGGATACGCCCGAGCAGCATCAGAAGAAGCGCGGCACGCCTACGATGGGTGGCCTGTTCATCCTGATCGCGGTGAGCATTGCCACATTGTTGTGGGCTGATCTGGCCAACCCATTCGTTTGGATTTTGTTGCTCATCCTGTTGTCGTTTGGCGCGATTGGTTTTGTGGATGACTACCGCAAGGTAGCGCGCAAGAACTCCAAGGGGTTGCCGGGCAAGCAGAAGCTCGCTTGGCAGGCGTTGGTGTTAACGGGAGTGGCTCTACTCGTGTGGGCCAGTCACCAAGGTTATCTGCCCGGGGGCGCTATTCCGTTCGACACGCACCTGTCGATTCCATTTGTGCCGCTCAAGTGGCTGAACCCGGATCTCGGTTGGTTTTACATTCCGTTCGCGTTCTTGGTGGTGATGGGCACATCGCACGCGGTGAACCTCACCGATGGCTTAGACGGCCTGGCCATTGGCCCCACAATCGTGAGCTCGACGACCTTCATGGTGCTCGCTTACGCCGCTGGCCTGGTGTTGACGTTCATGAACCACGGCACCTGGATTGACTTCAACGTGGCGGAATACCTGAACATTCCGTATGTCGCCGGAACCGCTGAAATCGCCGTGGTGTGTGCGGCCATCGCCGGCGCCGGCATTGGCTTTCTTTGGTACAACACCTTTCCGGCCTCGGTCTTCATGGGCGACGTTGGTTCGTTGGCCTTGGGCGGCGTCTTGGGTGCGGTCGCGGTGCTGACGAAGAATGAGTTGCTGAGCGCGGTGATTCACGGCGTATTTTTGGCCGAGGCACTCAGCGTCATGGTGCAGGTGGCGAGCTTTAAACTTACGGGCAAGCGGGTGTTCCGCATGGCACCGGTGCATCATCACTTTGAGCTGAAAGGCTGGGCCGAGCCGAAGATCATTGTGCGCTTCTGGGTGATCTCCATCATCCTGGCGCTCGTGGGCTTGGTCTCGTTGAAACTACGATGACACGACTCGATGTAACAGCCGCGGCCAAGGTGCGCCTTGCTGCGATTCTTGCCAAGCCCCACGGCCATCGAGTCGGGGTGCTGGGCTTGGGTGTGGCTGGCAAAGCGATGGCGTTGCTGTTGGCCAAACGCGGCGCCCTGGTGGTGGGCGTGGATCGACGTGCCGAGCTCGTGAGCGCCGAGCTGACCCAGGCCGGGATCGAGCTTCGCCTCGGACCCACTGGACCTATGACCTTCGCAGACGTTGAGTTGGTGGTGTTGTCGCCTGGGGCGGATCCCGCCCAGGAGGCCGTGGCCCATGCCGTTGCCAAGGGCGTGCCAGTGTGTGGCGAACTGGAGCTGGTGCAGCCTCTACCTGCTCGGGTGGCCGCGATTACTGGGACCAACGGTAAGAGCACCACGACCGCTCTGTTGGGGGCCTTGGTCAAAGGCATGGGGCAGGCTGCCTTTGTCGGTGGCAACCTTGGTGATCCGATCGCGGGCTGGTTGTTGCAGGACAAACCAGCCGATGTGGCTGTGGTCGAGCTGTCGAGTTTCCAACTGGAGACGGCCTACAGCTTCCGGGCCGATGTCAGCGTCATGTTGAACATCACGCCTGATCACTTTGATCGCTATCCTGACGTGGCGTCCTACGCGGCCACCAAAGAGCGGCTGCTAGAGAACATGGATGCCAAAGGCATTGCGATTTTGAATGCCGACGATCAAAGCGTTGTTGCCATGGCGCGCTCGGTGCGTGGTTCGATCTATTGGTTTTCGACACTACAAGAGTCGTTGCCCGGCGACGGGGCTTATCTGGACGGTGATACTCTCGTGCCGGTGGGTTCGCTTGCAACGCTTGGCCGTCTCGACCTGCGGCATCCGCGCCTGTTTGGCCGGCACAATCGCGAGAATGCGTTGGCGGCGATGCTAGCGCTGGCCGGCTTGGGTCTGTGGGGCCCCCACAATGGCGATCTGGTTCGTGCCAGCTATGTTGGCTTTTGTGGTCTGGAACATCGCCTGGAGCTGGTGGGCGAGGTGAATGGCGTTCGCTTCATCAATGACAGCAAGGCCACCAACGACGATGCTGCGGCTGTGGCCCTCGCCGCGATGGATCGCCCAGTGGTGCTTCTTGCAGGGGGGCGTGACAAGGGAGCTGGCTACGAACGCTTGGTCGCCGCAGCGCGCACCAAAGTACACGCGGTGGTCGCGTTCGGTGAGGCCCAGGCGCTTATTGCTAAGGCCTTTGCCACACATCCGGGGCTTGTGCTGTGTCAGGGGATGCGCGAGGCCTTTCTGCGGGCGTTGACGTTGGCCAAGCCGGGCGACGTGGTGCTGTTGGCGCCGGCCTGCTCAAGTTACGACGAGTTCACTGATTACAAACACCGGGGCCGCGAGTTCAAACGCTGGGTGCAGGCGCTCTCCGGAGGCAACGCATGAGCGCCACTGCCACCCGCGTATTCCGAGATCGGGACTACACGCCGCGCACACTCGCGGCAATGGGGCGTGAGGATTCACGGTCGCAGACGCATAGCCGGCAAGGGCAAGTGTTCGACCGTCTGATGCTCGGCGCGGTGGCCTTGTTGGTCGGTTTGGGCGTGGTGGTCGTCTATTCCTCAAGTGCGGCGTTGGCGGCGCGGGCCTACCATGACGCTGAGCACTTCTTGGGGTTACAGCTGAAGTGGTTGGTGTTGGGCAGTCTGGCCTTGGTGATCGCGGCGCGCATCCCAGGCAGTTGGTTGCGACGCTACGCGGTGTGGATTTTCGCAGGAGCGGTGGT
>JAKLEG010000571.1 GCA_022703175.1 Myxococcota bacterium
GTGAACGACTCCGGCACCTATGGTGCTCGGCCGACTCTGGGTACGACAGCAGATGGGGATCTCTACATTATATGGCTCAACATGCAGTGGTCCTGCTGCGTATTCGAAGGCACGGTGTTTGCGCGGAAGTGGAACGGTATCGCGTGGGAAGACATGGGATCTTCCTCATCAAGCGGCATGGGAATCTCTGAGGCTACGCGGGCCGACCGCATCTGCACTGTTCGTGATGCTCAGAACCGGCCTACGGTACTTTACAACGAAGGCTGGTTGTACGCGGTGACTTTTGACGGCGCGGCTTGGCGTGAGTTACCTGGGACGGCACATGAGGGTGGCTTTGGTTCGGGCACGAGCGACGCTGTTCGGCCCACGTTGGTGTTGGATGCCAACGGTTGGCCGCTGGTGTTTTGGGAACAAGGTTCGCCAGCTGCCGACATTCACGGCAGCCGTTTTGACGGCACTGCGTGGGTCGGCTTGGGGGTGGCCGACGACACCAATATCTCTAATACCGCCGGCATCTCTGAAGAGCCCGTGGCCGCACTGGATACGCAAGGCCGCGTGGTGCTGGCTTGGGACGAGAAGATTGGCACCGAGGGTCGGAAGGTGTTTGTCAAACGGTGGTCAGCCGGCGTGTGGGAGGAGCTGGGAGGCTCGGCCACCGGCGATGGTGTCAGCGGGGCTTTCAATTCCGCTTGGCGGCCGGCGCTGGCTCTGTTGGGCAACGACCAACCGGTGGTTGTATGGGAGGATGAGAGTATCGTCGCAAAAGTTTGGCGAGACCCGCTTTGGGAGCCGCTGGACGGCGCCGAGGGCGATGGCAGTATTGCTGTTGGGTATGCGCCCACGGTTGTGGCGATGGACGCTACGCGATTGGCGTTTGCCTGGGAGAACCCCACCGACGACATCAGTGGCGTGATGTGGACAGGGAGCACCTGGGCGGACCTATCACCGGGCTCGCGTGACCCTGGCATTTTGGTCACGAGTGGCGCCTCCACCAGTCCGCAGCTCGCGCTCGATGATCGCGGGCGCGTGGTACTGGTCTGGTCTGATGAGATTTTGCACGCCTCTGAGATTCATGCCTTGGCCCTAGAGGGTTCTGGGTGGGTCGAATGGAGCTCGCCAGACATGCCGTTTGGCAATGTGAGTGGCACGACCGATGCGTCCACGACGCCTGTGTTGGCTTTGGACGACCGGCGTCGGCCAATGGTGGCTTGGGCCGACAATTCAACCCGCAACGCGAACGCTGATATCTATGTGCGCCGCTACAACGGCCAGCGTTGGGTTGAAGTGGGAGAAGGATCGGCGTCGGGAGGTGGGGTCTCCAACAGCGCTTGCACTTCCGCCCACCCTGCGATCGCAACGTCATCAGGTCGCGTTTGTGTGGCGTGGAATGAATGTGGTGCCGATGCACAAAAGGTGGTGTTGCGGTGTGCGACGTGGTGAGGCCATGACGAAAGGCCTCGCGCTGTTTGCGTTAGCCCTCGGTGCGTGCAGTAACACGCCGGCCTTTGTCGTACTCAACGTGGATATCTCGGCCGAACTCGCGCCAGCGATTGCCGCCATCGCAGTTGGATTTTCTGCAGACCATCTGCAGTCCACGTCACCTACATCCACTGTGTTTCCTGTCGCAATCACCGTAACGGCGGCAAAGGCGAGCGAGCAGCGGCTGTGGGTGGAAGGCCGCGACAGTGAGGGTCGGGTGGTGGGTCGCGGTCAGGTGGTCGCCCGCTTTGCGCGCGCTGGTCGCCCCTCGGCCTCGGTGCAGTTGCTACGCGCCTGCGACAGCGACATCACGTGCACCGACGGCAGTTTCTGCAATGGTGTTGATGTTTGTCAGGAAGGTGTTTGTGTGACGTCACCGCCTCCATGCGGTTCCAATGTCGCATGCATCGTCAGTACCTGCGTGGAACTGGGCTCGGGTGATGGACGTTGTGATGTGGTGGTAGATCATGCCGGTTGCGGTGTTGGCAATTACTGCAATCCAACGTTGGGCTGCGTGCCGGGGTTGGGGTGTTTGGCCGATGTCGAGTGTCAAGATGACTCGATTTGTAACGGTGACGAGCGTTGTTTGAATTACGGTTGTGCCGGCGGTACGCCGCCGCCACGGGACGATGGCGATGATTGCACCGCCGATGGCTGCAACGAAACCGACGGCGTCTTTCACGTGCCGATGGCGGGCCGCGAAGGCAATACCTGTGTGAAAACGGGGATCGGTCGTGAGATTTGTTTAACCGCGGCTGGCGGTTGCGCGCAGTCTCGTTGCGGCGACGGTTTTGTGGACACGGGGGCCACTCCCAAAGAGAGTTGCGACGAAGGCGCAGCCAATGCCTCGGCCTGGGCGTTGGCGCCGCACTGCAATACCACCTGCGATGGTGATGCGCCGTATTGCGGCGATGGCATGGTGGACGCTGCGGAGTACTGTGATGATGGCAACACTGTCGACGACCACAACGATTGTAGTCCAACGTGCGGCTGCGCTGGGATCGCATGTCAGGAACTTACTTGGGCCGGCCGGAATGGTTCGGACTTCGGCCCCTGGGATACCTATCTCAGCTGGGGTTCCCTGGGGTGCCAAGGTTTACCACCCGCCGCTTCTGTATGGAGTGGTTGGGTCCGTTCGGTTGCGGGTGAACTTCGGCATGCCATGCTTGTGCCGGCGGGCAGCAGTTACAACCTCGTGATTCGGCGTTGGACCGGCGGCAGTCTGGAGGCCATCACCACAATCCCCACCCCGATGAGTTTCGCCAGTGCGGCGTGGGATGCTGCGGGAAATCCGTGGGTTACGTGGACCGATGGACTCCAGGTGTATGTCAGCCGATGGGACGGTAGTGCCTGGGTGGAAGTTGGCGCCGGCTCAATGATCGGAGGCGGCATTAGCAACACCACCGTGCGTTCTTGGATCCCGATGATCGCCTACGCCACCGACACGGCTGTTTACGTGTTGTGGGAGAACTACGTTTTTAATTCGACTCAAGGCGATTTGTACCTCCGACGTTTTGATGGCACGGCGTGGGTGGAGCTGGGCACTAACTCGGCGTCAGGGAACGGCATTACGAACACCCCCAGCCAAACGGTTGTAGGGCGCGACCTTGCTTTGGACGCAGCCGGCTATCCCGTCGTGGCCTGGAGCGAGCGGGCGTCGAACCAGGAGATCTACGTCAAACGCTGGAACGGCTCGGCGTGGGTTGAGGTCGGCACGGGTTCCTCTACCGGCGGCGGCATTAGCAACGACAGCGGCATTTCTCGTTTTCCGTCACTGGCCATCGACGGCACCGGCCAGATCCTTGTGGTCTGGGAGAACTTCATTCTTGCAGGTTACACGTCGAACACCTATGTGCGCCGTTTCAACGGCGTCACATGGATGGAACTGGGCAGTGGTTCTGCCAGTGGTAACGGCATAAGTGGCTCGGACCACTCTGCGGGCCATCCCAACGTGACACTCGATGGTGCCGACCGACCGATCGTTGTGTGGACCGACGCATATTCAAACGCCACGTTTTTCGCATTTGACGGCTCGGCATGGCAACCCTTGGTGCCGGGCAGTAGCCTCGCACTAGCTCCATTAACCACAACCGCCGATGCAACGACCCCCGCCGCCGTTGATGGCGCAGGTGCTTATCACTTCGTTTGGCGCACGTGGACGCCGGCAGGCGTCGTGACCAAGTCCAAGTATTTTGTCGCGTCCGCCTGGCGTTCTCACGTTGCCGGCACCGCCGTTGATGCCGAAGCACTTTCGTCGCCGGGTTTCGCCTTTGATCCCAGGCTCGTTAGTGACGGATTGGGACGCATAACGGTGGCTTGGACTGAAGGCGTGGACCAATACAGCAACGACGGTGGCAACATCTTCATTCGCCGTTTGGATGGCGGTCGTGTAAAGTTTTTTGTGTCTGACCCTGTTTTTGTCAGTTCAGCAACCCCTGGATCACCGCATCGATCGTCGTGCTCGGATGTCCCTTCC
>JAKLEG010000572.1 GCA_022703175.1 Myxococcota bacterium
AAGCACCAGGAGCAAGGCCGTCAGAATTGCCCCAGCAATGATATAGAAGTCGCGCCGACGCTCGGCCCACCGAGGTTCGATCTGCCTATCGGCCGGCTGCGCGTCGGCGCGACTTCTATATCATTGCTGGGGCAATTCTGACGGCCTTGCTCCTGGTGCTTGTTACCTATGTCGCGACGCGACCGGCTTCGCGGGAGAGTCGTGGCTACGTGGTAATTACCAGCGTACCGTCCGGGGCCCAGGTCCTGCTCGATGGCGTTTTGGTGGGCATCACGCCGTATTCGTCGCGCGCCGTCGTTCCAGGTGCCCACGAGGTGTTGTTGGAACGGCCGGGCTACGTCGGTGTGCGTCAGAGTGTGCGTGTAACCGCCAATCAAGTGGTCGAGGTTCAAGTGGCCCTGACGCCGAGCCGATGAAAGAGAGTTTTTGCTGCCAAGGTCGGGACCGCCTACAATGAACGACGTGAGACGTCTGTTCCATATATGCTTGCTCCTCGCTCTGGTGTGGGTCACGACTGGCGCAGCCAAATCGTCGCGCAAACCCGACAAATCCAAACCGAGCACCAAAGGCAAAACGATCGACAAGGCAGCTGTGAATGCCTCTGCAGCAGCCAAACCGGTTCGGGTTGCCGTCTTAGATCTCGGGATGCTGGGTATGTCCAACGATGAGCGCCGGAGTCTGGAATTGCTGCTTCGCAACAGCATCGCCACCATCGTCGGTGTCGTGGTTATCCCTTCAGTCGATGTGCAGATGGCATTATCCGATCCGAAGAACGCTGCCGCCGCTGGCTGTGGCGGAGGCCCCGAGTGCGCTGTGGCGGTCGGGCGGGTTGTCGGGGCCGAGCGTGTCGTGTTTGGTACGCTCAGCACCATTGGTGACGCTTTCAGCCTAAACTTGCGTGTGATGGATACCAAGACCGGCAAAGAGGTATCGCGTGAGCAGTCGCGTACGTCCGGCGATCGAAATGTCTTGATCCCTGAAATTCGGCTCGCTGCCTATCGCCTGGTGGCGCCGGACAAGATTTTGAGCACCCTTGAGATTGAGTCCAGCGTTGAAGGCGTCGAAATTGAGGTGAATGGTATTCGCGTTGGAACCACCCCTCTGAAGGAGCCTGTCATCGTGACCCCAGGTGACCAACTGGTGGTAGCGCGTCGGCCAGGTTATTCGGAGTTTCAGCGTGAGGTGACTCTCAAGCCTTTTGAGCGTCTCAAAGTGCGACTCGATCTTGGCAAGTGATCGTTAGAAACGGCGGTTGTGTGCGGCAGGGGCTACAGCTCCGGGTGTGACCGTGAAGCCTTCGAGGCCAAGTTCAAAGAGGAAGGCGTCAAAGTTTTTGGCTTGGCCGGCTAGCCGGACAAACAACTCCACGCGAAGCGAGTCAAAAAGTTGCACCTCTACGAAATGAGTTTCCGCAAGCGGTGCCTGGTGTTGGTTGCGGTAGATACGTCCTGGGCTTCGGCGCCACAGGTAGGCCACCAGGCGTTCTTCCCACAGCACGCTGTAGTCGGCGGGGACTGTCATCGGCTCAGGTCGGGGCGGACCAAAGTCGGCTGATACCTGGAACCTTGGCATTCAAGAAATCGACAATCAGATCTGTGGCTACCTGATGCCCCTTTGACTGCAGCAAATGTCCACACAACTCGTCGCAGTCCTCTTTCTTGAGCTCACGAATCATGCGCTTGACCGCAGGGATCGCTCCGGCGTTCATGCTGAGTTGATCCATGCCGAGGCCTACGAACAACGGCGTGTAGAACGGGTTGCCCGCCATTTCGCCGCACACCGAGACAGGAATTCCCCGGGCATGAGCAGGCCCGACGATGCTCCGTAACGTTCGCACCACCGCGGGGTGCAGAGGTTGGTATAGGTAGTCGACACGCTCATTGGTGCGGTCCACGGCCAAGAGAAATTGCAACAAGTCGTTGGTGCCAATCGAGAAGAAGTCGCAGGCTTCAGCCAGCTGGTCGGCAATGACGGCAGCGCTTGGGACCTCGATCATGATCCCCAGCGGCACGTCCTTCTTATGCTCTTTGCCGTCGCGCGTCAGTTGCGCTTCGACTCTGGCAATGATCTCTTTGGCCATCGCCAGCTCTTCGAGAGCTGCGACCATCGGCAACATGATGCGCAGTGGGCCGCGAGTAGCCGCTCGTAGGAGGCCCGCGATTTGTGGCTCAAAGACCGCTGGGTTTTTCAAACAAAAGCGAATCGCACGAAAACCCATGGCTGGGTTGGGTTCGGATTCGCGGGGCATGGCGCCAAAAACCTTTTCGCCTCCCAAATCGAAGGTGCGAATGGTCACCTCGCGGTCGCCTACTTCGTCGAAGATACGGCAGTAGGTGCGATAGTGATCCTCTTCGCCTGGGGGTGTGTCGCGACCCAAAAACAGGAATTCTGTGCGGTACAGTCCGATCCCCTCGCCGCCGCGATTCAAAACCGTGGCAACCTCGGTGGGGACTTCGATGTTGCCGGCAACGACAATGGTGGTGCCATCCAGTGTGGCCGCTGGTAGCGATTTGGCTTCAAGGATCTCTAGGTTGCTCAACTGGTAACGCTCAGCAAGTTTTCGACCACGGTCGACTTGGTTGGGCGTCGGGCGCAACAGCACGGTGCCTTGGCTCCCGTCCACCATGATCAGGTCACCGCTGCCTGCTGCATCGAGAATCCCATGGGCACCTACCACCGCCGGGACATCCAACGAACGAGCGACAATGGAGGTGTGGGAGGTTTTGCCGCCGACCTCCGTGACAAAAGCCGTGACCCGTTGGCGCGCGAGGATGGCTGTGTCGGCTGGGCTCAGGTCGTGAGCCACGATCACAGTGCCTTCACCTAAACGATCGAGCTCCGAAGCCTCCACCAGCTGCCCAGTGAGGTTGCGCAGGATCCGCTCGCCAATGAAGTCCACGTCGCCGCGCCGTTCACGGAAATAGGCGTCCGATAGTCGTCCAAAGGCATCGCGGATGCGATCGATCACTTGGCTGACGGCCCACTCGGCATTGATGTGCTCATCGCGGATGAGTGCTGTGGATTGGTCGAACAACGCACGATCGCGAGCCAGCATCGCATGCGCTTCGAGGATGGCGTGATGCTCCTGACCCCGATCTGCAAATCGCTCGCGGATGAGCTCCAGTTGCGACACTGACTTGGTAATCGCCTGCTCCAACCGCTCCGTCTCATAGGCTGCCTGGTCTGGCTGGATGTGGTAACGCGGAAACCGCACGCGGCGGCGGTCGAGGAGGTAGACGCGGCCAATGGCTACGCCTTGAGACGCCCCGATGCCGTGAAATGCGCGCGGCCGTCCTGTCATGTGGCGCTGAACCCTCGTTCGATCAAACCGGCCACAGCATCGACCGCTTGTTCAGCATCGTCGCCTTCGGCCATGACGAGGACTTCGCAGCCTTTGGAGGCTGCCAACGACAGCACGCTCATGATGCTCTTGCCGTTGACCTTGTTGCCCTTGTGTTCCAGCGAAACCTCGGCCTTGAATTGGCTGGCTACCTGCACCAGCGCACCCGCGGCGCGCAGATGCATGCCGAGGTCGTTGATGACCAGAACTTTCTTGCGGGCACGATGGCTCACGAGTGGTTTTCTCCTGCGGTCGCCACACGACCGCCGCCCAGCACCTCGGATGCGTTTGCGATGGAGCGGTGGCCGAAATCTTTCACCTGCCGTGATGCGGTCACGAGGTCCAGGCTACGTGCGCCGAGTTGGATCGCTTTGATCAACATCGGCAGGTTGGCTCCCGTCAAGACCTCGACCTTGCCGGGTTGGTGCATCGTGAGGCCGACGTTTGACGGTGTGCCCCCGAACATATCGGTCAGAATCAACACCCCAGCGCCTTGACTTACTTTATCGACCGCAGCGCGTAGCCGCGTCTCATAGGTCGCCGCGTCATCTTGTTCCCCGATACCCACGGCTTCAACCGGGTCATAGCCGGTCACCACACGCTTCGCGGTCGTG
>JAKLEG010000573.1 GCA_022703175.1 Myxococcota bacterium
GATAGCGAAGCCTACCTCACGGTTTCGGGCCAGAACTCCAACAACTCGGTGCGCGTGACGGACGAATTCCTCAACGCGGTGACCGAAGACAAGGACTGGAATCTCATCGCGCGCGTCAGCGGCAAGGTGACGAAGACCGTCAAGGCCCGCGACCTGTGGGAGCAGATCGCCTTCGCCGCCTGGCGCTGCGCCGACCCGGGCGTGCAGTACGACACCACCATCAACGCGTGGCACACCTGCAAGAGCACCGACCGGATCCATGCTTCCAACCCGTGCTCCGAGTACATGTTCTTGAACGACTCGGCGTGCAACCTGGCGTCGCTGAACTTGATGAAGTTCCGTGACAGCGCCGGGGAGTTCGATGTGGGCGCTTTCAAGCACGCGGTGGATGTGGTGCTGACCGCGCAAGAAGTCATCGTGGATGGCGCGAGTTACCCCACCGATCGGATCGGCAAGAATTCGCAGCGCTTTCGGCCGTTGGGCTTGGGTTATGCCAACCTGGGCGCGTTGTTGATGGCGCGCGGTTTGCCGTACGATTCAGATACCGGCCGAGCCTACGCTGGCGCGATCACCGCGCTCATGACCGGTGAAGCGTATGCGCAATCGGCGCGCATGAGTCAGGTGAAGGGACCGTTCGACGGCTACGAGGAGAACGAAGAATCGATGCTGGGCGTGATCCATATGCACCGCGACGCGGTGGAGCGGGTCGACGCGAAGCTCGTGCCAAGTTCGTTGCTCACCGCCGCACGTGCCGCTTGGGACGAAGCGTTGGAGTTGGGCGAGAAGTTCGGCTTCCGCAACGCACAGGCGACGGTGCTCGCGCCTACCGGCACCATCGGCTTCATGATGGATTGCGACACCACCGGCATCGAGCCTGACATTTCGCTCATCAAGTACAAGAAGTTGGTGGGTGGCGGCTTGCTCAAGCTCGTCAACTCGACGGTCCCCGAGGCGCTCGACCATTTGGGTTACACCAATGGTCGGAAGGCTTCGATCTTGGAGTATCTGGAGAAGGAAGAGACCATCGAAGGCGCGCCCTACCTGGCGGAAGAGCACCTGCCGGTGTTCGATTGTGCGTTCAAGCCGTTGAAGGGTCGGCGCACCATTGCACCGATGGGGCATGTGCGGATGATGGCGGCGGTGCAGCCGTTCATCTCCGGGGCCATCTCCAAAACCGTCAACCTGTCAGAGGACTGCAAGCCGGAAGATATCGCCGACACTTACCTGCAGGCCTGGAAGATGGGGCTCAAGGCGATTGCCGTGTATCGCGACAATTGCAAACGCGTGCAGCCTTTGAACACCTCGCTCAAGAAGACCGAGGAGCCGAAGGCGGCGGTGGAGTGGACGCCGCGGCGTCGGCGTCTGCCCGATGAGCGTCAGGCGATCACGCACAAGTTTTCGATCGCGGGACACGAGGGCTACATCACCGTCGGCTTGTACGAAGACGGGATGCCGGGCGAAATGTTTATCACGATGAGTAAGGAGGGCTCGACGATTTCCGGGCTGATGGACTCCGTGGCCACCGCGATCTCGTTGGCGTTGCAGTACGGTGTGCCTTTGCCGGTGCTCATCGACAAGTTTACCCATACCCGCTACGAGCCCTCGGGGTTCACGGGCAACCGTGAAATTCCGATTGCCAAGTCGATCACCGACTATATTTTCCGCTGGATGGCGCTCAAGTTTTTGAAACAAGATGCGCCCACCCCTGCGGCCGATCTGACCTCCACCGCGATGGCGCAGCGTCCGGTGACCGGGAAGCGGGAAGAGCAAGAGAAGAGCGTGTACGCCAATCAGGCGGATGCCCCGGCGTGTTCCGATTGCGGTTCGATCATGGTGCGCAACGGTGCGTGCTACAAGTGTGTGAATTGCGGCTCGACCAGCGGCTGTAGCTAAACCTTCGACAGCGAGGCGGCGCTCACACGGTACGGAGCGCCGCTTCGATCCACCCCCCACCTACAATGACATCGTCCTGGTAGAGCACTGCGGCTTGCCCGGGTGTTACGGCGTGCACAGGTTCCGCAAAGGTGACCTGGAAACGGTCGGCGTCTAGGCGCTTCACGAGCGCTTTGGCGCCCCGGTGGTTGTAGCGGATTTGCACCATCGCCTCGAATTGTTCTGGGGTCTCGGTATGCCAAATCGCGCGCTGGGCCATAAGCCCTTCGGACAATGTGGCGGCGTGGTTGCCAATGGTAATTGTGGCGTTGTGCGGGTTGATGCCGGTGACATACACCCGCTCGCCAACAGCGACGTTCAGGCCGCGGCGTTGCCCGATGGTGAAGCGCGCATAGCCGTCGTGGTGCCCGACGATCTTGCCGGCGGTGTCGACAATGGGGCCGTGCCGGAGAGCTTCGGGTGCGCGGCTTTGTAGGACGGGTGCGTAGTCGCTGCCCTCCACGAAGCAGATCTCTTGGCTGTCGGGTTTTTCACTCACGCCCAACGACAAGCGCCGAGCATGGTTGCGCACCTCCTCCTTGTTGGTGATCTCCCCCAGCGGGAAGGTGATGCGCCGACGCTCATCGGCACCCAACTCAAACAGCACGTACGATTGGTCCTTGGCCACGTTGTAGGCACGCGCCAGGCGCGCTTCGCCATTGTGCATGATGCAACGGGCGTAGTGGCCTGTGGCGACTCGGTCGTAGCCCAAGCTCTTGGCGTGGGCGAGCAGTCGGCCAAACTTGATGTGGGTGTTGCAATGGATACACGGGTTGGGCGTGCGTCCGGCGGCATATTCAGAGGCAAAATCGGCGATGATCGCATCGAACGCATTGCCGACGTTCAACACGAACAGCTCCATCCCGAGCGCCTGAGCAACCCGGCGTGCATCGGCGGCGTCTTGCGGTGTGCAACACGCACGGGAGGTCGTGTCAGCGTCGGTAGCAAAACCTAAGCATATAAAAATGCCGGTAATTTCGTGGCCGGCCTCCTTGAGCAACAGCGCCGCCACCGACGAGTCCACACCGCCACTCATGGCCACAAGGGTTTTTCCCGGAGAGCTCATGGGCGCCTTACATCATCGTGGAAGCGCACTCGTCAATCGTTGGCGTCGGCCTCAGCTGCCGTTACGCTGGCCGTGGTCATTGACAACCCCCAGAAGCGGTGGCCACATCTCTCGTCATGCCGGAATACCCAGATATTACGGTGTACTTGGAGGCACTGTCGGGTCGCCTGGGGGGTGCCACGCTGACCGGCATTCGCCTCGGCAGTCCGTTCTTACTGCGTAGCGTGACGCCAACGATCCCCGAGATGGTTGGGCGGCGCCTGACCGGAATGCGGCGCTTGGGTAAACGCTTGGTGTTTTGCCTCGCCGACGACTATGCGCTGGTGCTGCACCTGATGATCGCCGGACGCCTCAAGTGGGAGCGTCAAGGTGCGCCTCTGCCGCGCAAACTGGGGCTTGCAGCTTTCGACTTTGACGTGGGATCGCTTGTGCTAACTGAGGCCGGCAGCAAACGTCGCGCGTCGCTGCATTTGGTTCATGGCAACGCAGGTCTTGCGCCTTTTGACCGCGGTGGTCTGGAGCTCTTTGATGCGACGCTCGACCAGTTTGCCGCGGTGTTGGCGGCAAACAATCACACGCTCAAGCGGTTTCTCACCGATCCGCGGCTTATCAGTGGCGTCGGTAATGCCTATTCGGATGAGATTTTGCACCACGCCCGGCTCTCGCCGCTGGTGCTTTCGAGCAAGCTTAATGCAACTCAAGTTGCGACGCTGTTTGACGCCTGCCGTCACGTTCTAGGCGAGTGGACCGAGCGCCTGCGCGCCGAGGTCGGCGCGGGATTTCCAACGAAGGTCACCGCGTTTCGCGAGGAGATGGCGGTGCACGGTCGGTACGGCAAGCCGTGCCCTGTTTGTCAGACGCCGGTGCAGCGCATCCGCTACGCTGACAACGAGACCAACTACTGCCCGACCTGCCAGACAGCAGGGCGATTGCTGGCC
>JAKLEG010000574.1 GCA_022703175.1 Myxococcota bacterium
GTGGGAAGCGACGCGGCTTTGGCGCGCCGTAGGAATCGAAAGACACCGACGCTAGCAGGAGCATCAGCCGAAGCCAAAACGTGCGAAACCGTTGCGACTCGGTAAACCAGGGCTCCGGTCACTCGGCCATCGCGTGTCCCCCCCGCTGCCACCCTTCGCCCCTGTACGTCGTGGTTTGCGCGGCCCCAACGCCTGTTCAATGGACTCGACGGCCTCGGGTGCCTTCTCGGCCTTGGCCAGTCGTTTGCCTTCAGGCCAGCCTGCGCGCCGTAGCCGAGATAAATCGGCCAACACCGCCGCGATACCCCAAGCAATGATGCGCGGTACCCGCAGGTCCATCTCCAACATGCTTTGGATTTTGCCGCCGGTCAGCCGGTCTTCCAGCCGCCCCACAGGTTTGCCAGATTCAGGATGTGTGAAGGTTGCCAAAAAGTAGTTCGGCGAGGCGCGCTCTTCGGCGACGCGAAAGGCGATGCGCTCCTGGGCATCGCGCACAACCGCATGAAACACCGCGTTGCCCTGAAGTGCTTGCGCCGGTGTTGGCCCCGGTTGCTCTAACGTCACAGTGGCAAGCAATTGCCCTTCAGGGGTGCGAATGCGGGCGCGTTGCTCGGTGTCGCGCGGCTTCAGCGCATCGACGTAGCCCAACAAGTCATCTTTCGGCGATTTGAAAATGAAGAAGCTGTGTTCCTTGTGCAGCGCCGACTCACCGAAGGCCACTGCACGGCCATGCCAAAGCACGGTGAGACGCACGGGGATATTGTCCCACTCGCATTTCAACTCGAAGCTATGCATTCGCTCGCTTTGTTCGAGTAGGTCGCGGACCTGGCCAATTCCCAACACCTCACCAGGAGCACGGCGATACAAAGCACGAAGTTCTTCGGCCAGCTTGCGGTCAAATTCGCGCTCGCGCTTCAGGCGCCCCCACGGAATCGAGTCCTCGGTGACCCCGTGGCGTAGCCGCACCGCCTCGCACCCCAGCCGTTCCTGGAGCACTCGGAGCACCCGTTCACGAATGCGGTCACGCGGGTCTTTGCGAATGCCGGCAATACCTGCGTCATCGGACTTGAGCAGCACGCCGCCAAAATCGTAGCCGATCTCATCCTTGGTGAGCTTCTCCAACACCAACTGCGGCGCCCCGAACGACTGTGAACCGCGAAACACCAACCCTTGGTCACTGCCACCAAAGGCTTCAGAGCCCCTAGGGTCGCCTTTCGGATCGTTGCCAAACAACAAGGCGCCCTTGAGCGGCAATTGTTGATCGCTGCCACCAAAGGCTTCGGCACCGGTGGGGTTCCCCTTGGGGTCGTTGCCGAATAGCAGCGCCCCTTTGAGGGGCATTTGCATATCACTACCGCCAAAAGCTTCGGAACCGCGCGGCCCGCCTTGGGGATCATTGCCAAACAGCAAAGCGCCCTTGAGCGGTACCTTGGCATCCGAACCGCCAAACGCTTCGGCCCCGGTGGGAGCGCCTTCCACATCCACACCAAAGGCCTCTGAGCCCGTTCTTGGGGGTGGCTTGTTTGGGTTCTGGCCGTCGTCGCTCATCGACCCGACTCCGAAGGTGTGCCGCCGGCCGCGGGTGCCGCCCGGTCCATGAGCAGCGCATCTTCGCCAGCATAGTAGCCCTTCCGCGTGCCCACCACCACGAAGCCCAGGCTGTCATACAGACTGCGCGCGGGCAGATTCCCGGCACGCACCTCCAACATCACCCGGGGAGCGCCAAGCCTCGTGGCTGCTTCAAGCAAGTGGGCCATCAGCGTCCGCGCAACCCCTTGCCGCATAAAAGTCGGAGACGTGGCGATGTTCAGCAGTTCGACTTCGCCTGCCGTGTGCCAATAGACCATGAAACCGGCCACCACGCCTTGGGAATCCACGGCCACCACCATGTGCGACCAGGCAAGAGTGAGTTCGTGCTCAAGGCTTGCGCGCGTCCAAGTCCCGTGCGGATCAGCGGCCACCATCTCCGTAAGCGCCTCCAAGTCGGAGGCTTCGGCCAGCCGAATTGCGAAGGCCAGCGTCACTGCAACTCCAGCTCACCGTTCGGGCCCAAGAGCCGCAGCTCTACGCCCGCTTTCAACTCTTTGACCCAGCGCTCCAAAGCATCCGCGTCGCGCACCGGCGAGCTTACGGCATGCCCCATCCGCCACGCTTTCAAGCGCTGGGCAATGTAGCGTTCGTTGCGCATGTCGCGGCGGAGAATACCTTTGAGCGCCGCCTCGCTGATATCAAACCGGCGTAAAAATGCCCGATAAGCATCGCTGCTAGAGAAGCGCGAGGCAAAGTGCTCCGTCGCTCGGTCGACTTCGTCACTCGGAACATCAACGTCCCCCATGCGACGCGCTTGCGCAGCAATCACCACCATGTTCACCAAGTTGTCCAAACCGCGTTCTAATACCTCGGCCGGAAGGTCGGCCATGGCAGTGCGCGGATCCTCGTGGATCACCAACGCCACCCGCACCTCGCGGAGCAACTCCCCGTAGGTGATGACCTCTTTATCCACCACCGCAATCACGCGATCGACCAGAATACCTGGAGGCAGGCTCAGCGATACCAACGCCAGCAGGCAGGCGTTCATGACGGTCGCGTCAACTCCAATAGGCGCTGAATTAACTCCGACCGGCCTTCATGGCTCTTTACCGAACAGCCGAGCGTACTCCCAGCCGGGACACCGAGTGATTTCTCGATGAGGCGAGCTTGGTGCAGGCGCCGCGTCTTCGGTATCAGATCGATCTTTGTGAGCACAACCAACAAGCTACCCACCGACGCCAGCACGAGCTGCGCGAAATCCCGGTCTTGCTCGGTGGTCTCTTCGCGTCGACTGTCCACCAACAATGCCACGCCGGAAAGCGTCTCGCGCTCTTCCACATACGACGTCATCAATTCACGGAGCCGCACACGTTCGACCTTGGGAAGCTCGGCATAGCCATAGCCAGGCAAGTCCACAATGGCCAGGCGGTCTTCCCAAACAAACAGGTTCAGGTCGCGAGTACGGCCGGGCGTTCGCGAGGTACGCACAAGCTTCCCCTGCCCAAGAATAAAATTCAAAAGCGAGCTCTTGCCGACATTCGAACGGCCCGCCAGCGCGAGCTCTGGCAAACCCAACACCGGCAGCTGCGCAACCGACGGCGCGGAGGAGACAAACCGAGTTCCCGTGGTGGTCTCGCGAGCTTGCGCCATGGCTAGGGTTCATCCTCGGTCTCAACCGCAGCTTCTTTAGCTTTCAAAGCTGCAGCGGCGCGCGTCTTTTCCCACTTCAGGCGTGCTTCGCGTCCGTGATCGATGCGCGCCCACATGGTGGCAAAATCAAACGGTCGAATGCTCGGCGCACCTTCGGTGTGGCATTGCAGGCATTGCTCGGGTTTCTGTTCCACCAGGCCCACAAAACGCGACAGCTCACGGTCCCGCATCACGTAGCGCCGATGATAGTAGCGCCCCGGCCCGTGACAGCGCTCACATTCCACACCCACCGGCTCCGGCCCATTCTCGTCGGCTGTCATCAGGTGACAGGTGTTGCATTTGGCGTCGCGCTTTTGCAGATCGGAGAGCGACACGTGTGCCTTCGCATGCGGGCTTGCAGCCCACACCCGGTACTCAAACTCGTGGCAGCTCTTACACTGAGAGGCGCCGATGTTGTTCTGGGCCTGTGCATTGCTGCACAGGCCCAACAACAGCGTCACCAAGGCCAGTCGGTTCATGACTGCAACCTCGAAAGACTTGCTAACTACTCGTTGACAGCAACCCCAGGCAGGCCCGAGAGGAGCGGCCCTTCGCGGTCTTCGAGGGTCATCTCGTACTCTTCGTCCTCTTCCAACAGCTCCGGATCTACGACCGCGTTCAAGCGGTTGTAGCCGGTAAGGCCGGTGCCTGCCGGAACCAAACGACCCATCAGCACGTTTTCCTTCAAGCCCAA
>JAKLEG010000575.1 GCA_022703175.1 Myxococcota bacterium
CGGAGTGGGTTCGCGGCCCATTTCCTGCAGCATTTGCCGGGAAATCCGGTTCAGCTTGTTGATTGTTTCGATCATGTGTACCGGGATGCGGATAGTCCGCGCCTGATCGGCAATCGAGCGGGTAATAGCCTGGCGGATCCACCAGGTAGCGTACGTGGACAACTTGTATCCACGCCGGTATTCGAATTTCTCCACCGCGCGCATCAAGCCGATGTTGCCCTCTTGGACCAGGTCGGAAAACTGCATGCCGCGATTGGTAAACTTTTTCGCAATCGAGGCGACCAGACGGAGGTTCGCCTCGACAAGCTCCGCCTGTGCTCGCTTCATCATGCGTTCGCCGCGTGTGATCGCACTGAGAGTCTCACGCAGCTCTGGAATTGGCAGGCGTGCCTCTGCTTCGACAGCACAGAGCTCGCGCCGCGCGTTGGCCCGCACGAGGTTACTCTCAGACGCCGTTAGCGTCGCGTGGCCACCTGGGGCCGACGACCGCCGGCCGCGCTCGCCAGATTTCCGGGCTTTCGAATGACGACGCCCGGTTGACTCCCCGACACTCTGAGCTCCGGGTTCTGTGGCACGAATCGCGGCAAGAGCGACGTCAGCGCGGCGGAGCAAAGAACGCAAGCGCTCGATGATGCGCTCCATTTGCGCCTTGCTGAGCCGCAACTCCTCAAGTCGGCGTTGCATCGCTGCACGGTCGCGCTCCACAGAGGCGGCCAATCGCCGCTTGGCTTCATGCGAGAGGCTCGGCGCCACACATCGGGCTTGCAGCGTGCGACTATGACGGTCGGCACGCGCAATCACGGCGAGGCGTTTCAGGAGCTGGCGTTTGCCAACATCGCTCCCTTCAGTATCGTTGGCCATGTGCACAAGGTCTGAGGGCAGCATCCGGCCAGCCTTCAGCCCCTCGACAGCATCGAGCACGCACTGCACGGCGATCGGCGCCCCTGTGATGGCTGCAATAACCTCGTTCTCGCCGCTCTCAATCCGTTTGCAGATCTCGACCTCACCCTCACGGGTAAGCAACGGCACCGCGCTAATCGTTCGGAGATAGGCCTGCACCGGATCAGCCGCAGGCGTCGCAGCGGCTCCCGAGGCGGTGACACCTTTGTTACGAGGACGCTTGGGGCGCGGTGCCAATGCGCCTAGCTCACCCGCCGCGCCCAGGGGCACGACGGCGGCAAGCGGGTTGATATCAGAGGGGGGCGCAACTGTTGGCACGGGCACCTGTCATGGTTGTGACAAGCTGACCGGAGGGTCCCGTGCGAGCTGCCAATAACCTGGAGTGTCCTCTACGCGCATGCCGCTGCCTTGGCAACAACAAAGCGAGAGCGACACACCGGGGTCGCAAAGATCCGGCAGCAATCTTTGGCATGCGGGCAGACCTGCGCCATAATAGACTCGCGATGCGTCGGCTCTTCTTTGTAGATGACGATGAAGTTTTGTTGCGCTCTTTGAAGCGCGCGGTGACACGCCAACTCGATTGGCAGTGCTCCTTTTTCCATTCCGCCGCAGAAGCCTTAGACGCCCTCGCACACGAGACCGTCGACGCCGTCGTGTCCGACTACGACATGCCGGGCATGAATGGCATTGCTTTCCTGCAGGAGGTCAAGCGTCGTTCCCCCGCCACCGTGCGTGCCATGCTCACCGCCCATGCCGGCATCGTCAAGTTGCCGCCAGCCGTGGTACACCAAATATGGAGCAAGCCGTGGGACACCCAGGGGCTGAGCCATTCGCTGCGGCAGCTGTTCGCCGTGCGCAACCTGCTATCCGATCCTGCGGTTCAAGGGGCTGCCGGCGACGTCGATAAGCTTCCCAGCGTGCCCACCCTCGTCGCCGATTTGCTGACCACCTTGGCAGACCCAGATTGCAGCGCCGATGAGGTCGCCGCGGTGGTGAGCAAAGACCCAGCGATGACGGCCAAGGTCTTGCAGCTCGTCAACTCTGCCTTCATTGGCCCGGCCGCAAAGATATCGAACATCCAGCGCGCTGTGGCCCATGTCGGCACCGGCATTGTACGCAACTTGGTCGTCTCCGAATCAGTCATCCAAGCCTTCGCCGATCACGGCAGACTGCCTGGATTCGACATTGCCGCACTGCAGGCCGACGCCCTCGTCACGGCAAAAGTTGCAAGCCAGCTCTTTGACGATCGCGCGAGTTACGATGATGCCTTTGCTGCCGGGCTGTTAAAGGGCGTGGGGCAGTTGGTGCTTGCGGCGCAACTGCCAGCCTATTTCGCGGAGCTCTTACGTCGCTCCCGCGAGACCCACGGCCCGCTGCATCTGGTCGAAAAGGCGATGGGGAACGTAACCCACGCCGAGGTCGGTGCCTACCTGTTGGGCCTTTGGGGAATCCCTGCCCCCATCATCGAAGGCGTGAGCTGCCAGTTCATACCGCGCCCCGCCACCGAACGGCGCTTCGACGTGGTCGACTCCGTGTTTGTCGCAAACCGCCTCATTGAGGCCGTTCGAGGCAACTCCCCAGTGGGCCGAAGCTTGGGCGGCATCTTAGATGAGAGTTGGCTTGAGCACCTGGGTGCAGCACACCGATTGCCAGAGTGGCATGACATCGCCGCCCGTGCAGTGAACACCAAGATGACGCGCGAGCACCCACGGCGCGCGGTGCAATGGCCAGCCGAATGGCAGACCGTTCACGGTCCAACCCGCAACGGCGAGGTGCGTGACGTAAGCACCAAGGGACTCTTCCTTTGCCCAACCCCCCATATTGACACGATGGCGGGCACCGAGATCCACGTGCGCATCGACATTCCGGGACAAGCCGAGTTACGCGTCTCGGGCGTGGTCCGCTGGAATGGCGCCAACCCACGCCACCGGTGCCATGGCTTTGGCATCGAGTTTGACCATCCCCGGCCGGAAATCGAAAAGTACCTCAAGCCCGTTTAAATCGCTTCTTGGGTAGACACCCAGCGCTGCGATGGTTATCTGTCGGCGCTTAGTAACGCCTTACCCGAGGATTCCGATGGTAATGACCCTGTGCCTGTTTGCTGTCTTTGCCGCTGCGCAACCCTCGCCAACCCGTCAGGACGCACCGGCAAGCGATCCGCGCTTCGGGCTGCGGCACTATGAGACACCGCTCGGTCCCGTTTACAGCCGGGCTGCGCGCGATGGCCTGGCGATACGAACCCAAGCCAATGCAACCCAGGCACAGGTGGTCGGCCAACTGGAGCAGGCACTCGTCGAGCTTGCGGGCATAGCGGAGATCGAGGTCAAGGATCTACCGCAGCTCGCGGCGCTCGATCGACTGCGCCACCACGGCCTGTGGTTTGCCCGCTTTGCCACAATCGTCCCGCAGGTCACCCTGGAGGCCTTCGCCCACCAGGTGGCCGCCCAGACTGGCGTGCTGGCGACCTACCCCGTGTTAGCCCGCGCCAATGGCCGCGCTTTTGCCGACGATCACCTGGTGGTCACAGCACGCCCGCATCGCCTGGAGGCTTTGCTGCAAGCGCTGCTGCCACTGGTGGACGGCACCCTGGTGCGGCGATCAACCGTCGCGGATACGGCCCTGATTCAGGTGGGCGGCAAACTCGGACACGATGCCATCGCAGCCAGCGCACGTCTCGCGGCCGCAGGCCTGCTTGATTTGTTGGCGGCTGAACCGGATCTCTATCGCGAATTGGCGCCGCTAGCGCTGCCTGATGATCCCCGTTTTGGCGACCAATGGCACCTGGACCGAGCTGGTTCGCCGAATGTTCCTGGGGAGGGTCAGATCTTTGCGGGAGCGGCATGGGATGTCACCACCGGCAACCCGGACATCATCGTCGCCATCGTTGATACCGGCATCGACATTGATCATGAGGATCTCCTCGCTAACATGCGCCCCGGTTTCGACGCGGTGGATGGCGATGATGACCCGCGCCCCGAATGCTCGCCC
>JAKLEG010000576.1 GCA_022703175.1 Myxococcota bacterium
GACCACTTTGCGCAGGTGAACACGGCGTCGCCCCGTTTGCTGCCGGTGTTGTCGTGGAACGGTGAGAGCTTCACGGTGCCAGGCAACGTGGCTGGCGGCACGGCGTTCAAGCTCGTGTCGTTGCGCCCTGCGGTGGGGGCCGATATCAACAAGGACTTCATCGACAAGGGCGGCCCCTCTCAACTGTTGACCGACATTCACGGCAATGCCGCGGTGTGTGTGCGCGTGAGCGCCAACTGCCGCGATCCGGGTGCCTACGAGTACCAACCGTAGCCTGGCCGTTTTGGAGATGGTGGGTCCGGGCGGTGTGCTCGCGCGCCGCTTGGGCCTTGCAGCTTGCGCTTGACGTCAGCCTGCGCACCCGTCAACGTGCCCGGTTGTGTACTACCTGGTGTACCTAACCGAGCGCTGCAATCTCGCCTGCAGCTATTGTGAGAACCCGGCCATCAAAGCCGCACGGCTACAGGAGGCCTCTTATAGCCTCGCGGCGTTGACCCATTTCTTGAACCAAGATCCCGACTTGCGTCTGTGGTTATTTGGCGGTGAGCCGCTTTTGCGCATCGACCTCATCACCGAGCTGCTCCAATGCACTCGGCCCAAACACGTGCTCTTGCAAACCAATGGGCTCTTGCTCGACCGGATACCGGAGTCGACCCTTCACGGCATCGACGCGGTGGCGATCTCGCTCGATGGTCCGCCCGAGGTGACCGACCGATACCGTGGTGCTGGCACGTATTCGAAAGCCATCGCCCAGGCCCAAGCCTTGCGCGCGCGAGGCTATCGAGGGCGGGTAGATGCCCGGCTTACCATTAACCCCGGCATGTCGATTGCGCGTTCGGTACAGCATTTCCTCCACGATGCGGAGTTTCATTTTGATGCGATTCATTGGCAGTTGAACGCGCTGTTTCATGCCGAGCCTTGGGGGCAGGCCAAGAAGAGTATTCGGCGTTGGTTTCAGGAGGTCTACAACCCAGAGATCCGTGCCCTGGTGCAACAATGGGCCTCGTCCGTGGTGACGACGCGCAAAGTGCGGCAAATCGTGCCATTCGCGAGGCTTATGCACTCGCTTCTAACCCACGAAACCGTAAGTCAGGTGCGGTGTGGTGCCGGCAGTCAGATGTGGGCCATCGCCACCGATGGCGCCGTTTACCCATGCCCAGCGTTGCGTATCGATCCTCACTATAAGGTGGGCGACCTGCAAGCACTCACCCCTGCGCAACTTGGGCGCCACGATACTCTACGCGAGCCATGCAAGAGTTGCGACGTGGTCGGACTATGCGGCGGGCGGTGTCTGTATGCCAATCGTCGCAACGAGTGGGATGCCGAGGGGTTCGCGCTCGTGTGCGACAGTGTCAAGGCGCTCTTGGCGGCGCTTCGTGAAGTAGAGTCCGCAGTGCGCGACACGGTGACACGCGGTCAGGTGCCGTTGGAGGCTTTTGCAGAGGTGGCCGACTACGAGGTGATTCCGTGAAAACCACTATCACCCTCGTGCATAAAAACTGCGACCGTGGCTGCCGGATTTGTGCCTACGGCGGCATGCGCGCGGTGGACTATGGCGAGGTGAGGCGCACCATTGAGACCCTGATGCGCCAGAACTATCGCGTGCATCTGTATGATTTTTTTGTAAAAAAAGAGTCACTGGCGCTGTTTCGCTTAACGCGTCAATTCGAGGGAAAAAACCCAGGGTGGCTCAACGTCACCGCGGAGTTCGCGCCCGACGCAGGCGACGTCGCCTATCTCAACAGCCTGCGCACCGCGGTGGCGATTAGCCTGCATGGCTCTACGGCCGAGGTGCATAAGCGCTCAAGCGGCCAAGACGACTATGTGGCGATTGTGCAGTTCCTGGAGAGTTTTCATCGACGTTTTGAGCTCAGGCTGGGCCTGAACTACGTGGTGAGCCACGCCAATATTGGGGACTTGGAGGCGATGCTGAGTTTTGCCGAGCGTTTCAAGCTCGATTTCTTGGAGCTCATCCCGCTTGGCTTTTCGGGCAATGCTGTGCACGCGCTGGGGCGAGACGCCGTGCTTACCGCCGCTGACAAGCGCGTCGTGCATGCGCTTGTGACCCAAAGGCGCGCGATGTTGCCCTATCGCTTGGAGTTGGATGCCATCTGGGGCCCGGATTTTGTCAACGACCCGGCGCCGCAATGCCGCTTTTTTGCTGCCGCTGTGCCTGGCACCTATTGCAATGCCGGCATCAACCACTGGGCGATACGCCTGAATGACCGAAAGGTCTTTCCATGTCCGTGCATGGCCAGCATCGATGCCTTGGCCGTCGGGGAGTTCGACGGCGAAAAATTGCAGTTGGAGCCTAATTGGTTAGACCACAAAACCAAGATCGAGGCGCCGTGCGCCGGCTGCAGCAAATTCAGCGAATGCCAAGGGGGCTGTCGGCTCACCGCGATGTCGGAGCATCGCGTGGCGCATGGCAGCGACAACCGCTACGCCGGTTTTTCCGGTTGCTTGTACCACCTCGCGGGGCCAAACGGCGTGGGCCCTGGGGATATCCTCTAGCCGCCACGCTTGCGTGCCCGCCGTGCTTCGTCTAACCAAGCGTGGCCAAAGGAGTGAGGCGTGGCGACCACCAAAAAGCGTGTCTATCGAGTGCTATTCATGAACGAGGGCAAGGGCTACGAGGTCTACGCCCGTCATGTGCGGCAAGGGGAGCTGTTCGGTTTCATCGAACTGGAAGAACTGTTGTTTGGGGAGAAGAGCTCCATTGTACTCGATCCCTCCGAGGATAAGCTGCGGGCGGAGTTTGGCGGCGTGCGCAGGACCCAGATCCCGATCCATGCGGTGATCCGCGTGGATGAAGTGGAAAAGGAGGGGAACGCGAAGATCGTGACGTTGTCCAGCAAACCAGAGGCCCCGAGCACAGTCGCGACCACCTTGTCGCTGACGCGGCCGCCAAAGAAACCTGAGTAACTGTCTCGTTGAGATTCTCACCTCCTTGGGGGAGCCGTCATGAACTGCTGGCGTTGTCGATCGCTGCTCGTCGCAATCGGGCTGACGGTCACTGCGTGTGCGACGTTTACCGTTTACCGAATCCAGTCTCTCTCTGTGCCCAACAAGAGTGGCACGTTGAGCAATGGCCTGCGCGTGACCATTCAGCCCGATGACTCCCAAAGCTTGGTCATGGTGAAGGTGCGCTACAATGTGGGCGCGGGTGTGGAGCCCAAGGACAAGAAGGGGCTGGCCCACCTGATCGAGCATCTGGCCTTTCGATTGGATGACGAGTTGATGACCGGCTCGGCCCCCGCTGCCTCGCAGGATGTTGGCGACGCCTCTCCGCAACAATCAGCGACGGTGCACAGGCGGCGGGTACGGTACTTGGTCGACGAGAATGCGTACACGTTAGTAGATGCCACGGTGTACTACAAGCGGGTGCCTCCGGTGAATCTTGCCGATGTGTTGAACAGCTTCGCCGGTCAAATGGGGGATTTCTCGTCGCAGATTGCCGCCGACGTCTTTGATGCTGAACGCGGCGTGGTGCACAACGAGCGCCGCAGTCGATACGAAGGCAAGCCACTTGACCGCGCATACCGAGATCTTGTCGAGGGTTATTATCCGCCCGAACATCCCTATTGGGGCACGGTGATTGGTACGGAGGAGTCGCTCAATCGGGTTACGCTGGCCGATGTCAGCAGTTTTCTGTCGACGTACTATCACCCGGGCAATGCAGAGCTCGCGATCGTTGGACCCGTAGATGCCGATGAGGCATTGGCGCTGGTGATGGCCCAATTTGCCAAGTTGCCAGCGCATGCACCCAACCCAGCGGTGCGGCCCGACTGGACGCCAACGTATCGAGAGACGCTCATCGAGGTCGATGGCGCGAAGCAGGCCATGTTATCAGTGTCGTGGCCAGTGGGC
>JAKLEG010000577.1 GCA_022703175.1 Myxococcota bacterium
ACAGCACGCACTGGCGGTGGTGAGCCCGGTGCCCAGCAGCCGGTCGTCGGGTAGAGCGCCTGGGGGTCGGCCTTGACCTGCAGGCGGGCCACAGCCGACTGCGGTTTTTCGGCATCCTGATGTCGCTTTTATCTGTTTGTCGCGACCGAGCGGCCGGCCCATCATTTCTTCGTGGAGGCAATCATGCAGGCCAAGAGCTGGATGTGGGGTGCCGTCGCAGTTCTAGGAATGTTGACATCGAGCGGCTGCAAGGTGGCCGATTCCCCCAACTACTGGTGTCGCCGTGACAACCGTGCATGTTTTGCCACCCAGGCCGAGTGTGTACACCCGCTCAACTCGCGACTGCACGTCGCCTGCTTCCAACAACCTAAGGTCTATTGCTTCGCTTTAATGGGCGGCTGGCTGGAGCGACCGGGTGGCCGGGCGCTGTGCGTGCCCACCGTCGACGAGTGCGTGACCTTGCGCGAGGACCACTTGCAGAGTGCCACCGGGCTCGCCATCGGCTCGTGCGTGCAATCCACCAACAACAAGCGCCCGCAAGCCTAGCACCTTCCGAGAATCTCTTGGGACTGGCGTCGGCGCGATCCGGTGCTAACCTTAAACACAACGGCGGTGGCTCGTCAGTCCGAGCCCTCCGGATCTCCGTCTCCGCGCGATGTTGAGCGCTCCTTGTCCCCGGGAGGACCCCATGAACCTGCGTCGGTGGTTGGCCGTAGCGTCGTTGTCGTTGAGTCTTGGCGCCTGCAGCGAAAAGGACAAAACCGCACCTCCCGCACCCGCCGTGGATCCCATTGCTTCTCCCACCAGCAAAGCCAGCATCGTTGTCACCGGCGCTGCCGAGTATGGTGCCACCGTGACGATTTCGGGCGGTGCCCAGGTGGTCGAGGTGAAGGCCAACGATTTTACGGCCGAGTTCTACGCTGTGGTACCGCTCAACTCCACCATTCCAGACGGCGCGGTTTCCGTTACCAATTCGCTGTCGTTCGTGGCCAAGGATGCGGCCGGCAACAAGAGTGACGCCACCGTCGTAGAGGTCATTTTTGGGCCCGAACCGGGGGTGCCGGCGGTGCTCACCTTCGATCTTACTGGTGACGCCAATGATGGCACGATCAACGCCGGCAGCGACGTCACTTACAGCTACACTGTCACTGACGCCTATGGTGGTGCGGTATTGAACCCTGTGGCTCTGATTGTTAGCTGGCCCAACGCGTTGGTTTTTGATGATGGCGTTTCCGGAACTGGCCTTATTATGGGCATGACACAAACCGGCGATTTTACCGTTACCGCGCGGGTTACAGGGGCTGCCGGGTTGTCGGAAGTGGTACCGCTCACGGTCACGCCGTCGTTGGGGGTCCGCTACGTGTCGTTGGCGTTGACGCTGTCGCGCATGGCCGTGAACGACTCGGTGTTGGCGTTGACGGTGGTCAAAGATCTGTATGGCAACGTCATCGTCGAGGATACCGACGGCACCTCTGCCAACCTGACGCTCGCATGTGCGCCGCAGAACGCTGTAACGCCTCAGGCCGCGTGCGTTCAGGCCGGCAACAGCTTTACCATTACCAAGGCTGGTGTGTTTAAGATCACGGCAACTTACGATGATACAGTGAACGACGTCGCTGCAGCTTCGCAATACATCTTTGTCGAAGATGTGCCCGACGTGGAGCCGCCCATCGCGGCTATCACCTCGATTCTGTTTCCGTCTGCGGGCTTCGAGGTCGCGCGCGGCAGTCGCATCGAAGCGGCGTTGCACTTTAGCGATAACAAGGGGTTGGCTGATGCGGTGCTATATGCGGTGTTTGGCAACAACCCGGCCTGCATCGCGCAATCGGGTGCGTTGCTGCTGGCCGGGGCGCTGTCGCAGGAGATGGTCGCATCGGTGCGTTTGCCCAACTGTGCCTTCCCGAATGACGCCATCACGCTCTTTGCTCGGGTCACCGACCAAGCCGCTAACCTCGCGTATTCACCCAGCAATACGGCGCTCATCGTGTCCAATCTGATCTACGACCCCATGGCCACAAGCGCCGGCTACAGCTACACGGTGTTTGGCTATCGTGATCGGATCAACACCCCGGTAGACGTCGCGGTGGACACGGTGAGCGGGGTGCCGTACGTCTCCGACCGCAACAACAACCGCTTGGTTGCCATCTTCCCCGATCGCACGCAGGCCGACCTGCGCGACATTGATGGCAACACCTACGGCTTCAACACCATCGGCGGTGTGGCGATGTCGGCCACCGGTGATTTCTTTGTCGTCGACGAAAACAACCGCACGGTGGAATACATCGAGGCGACCCTGCCAACCTCTGCGCCCTCCCCGCTCCTGACGCTCGCCGCCATCAGCCCTAGCCGCATTAATTTCGATGACCGCCCAGGCACCGACGGCGTATTGTGCGTGGCGCGCACTGGCGTGAATGAGAGCTCCACTTGCTATGACTTTGACGCCAGCGTGCCGAGCTTGACCTCAAGCTTTGCGCGCAGCTTACCGGCCGGCAAAACCGCGCGCGCCGTGGACGTGGGAGCCTTTAACACCGGCACCTCCGAATACACCGTGTGGTTCTTGGCCGCCGATTGCACGCTCTACCAGACGCCAGCGTTGTTCGATGGCTCAACGCCAGCCGCCCCCACCGTGGTTACGGTGACCGGCATCTGGACAGGGGGCAGCCATGGCACGGCTTGCAACGACCTCGTGGCGTTACCTTCGGGCGACGTGGCCATTCTGGACTCAGACGTCGGCGCCGTGGTGCGCGTGACTCCCGCTGGCGCAAGTAGCTTCATCATGACCGATGTGCCGACGCCCACGGGGCTAGATTTCTTGAGCGACCAGCTCTTTGTGTTGGACAGCAGCTTCCGCACGCTGTTCACCGTTGTTTCCACCGGCGCTGGCACCGCGTTCTGACGCGGAGGGGAGAGAAGCGATGTGGATAGCACTCTTACCGCTCGTGCTGGCAGCTGCCGGCTACGAGCCCGAGGCCTCCGCGCGCGTCTTGACCGTTATGACCCCTCGCGGCAGCGAAAGCTGTTACGATTTGGCGCCCCAAGCCTCGTTTGAGGTCGACGGCCCGGCGCAGCTGCAATTGGTCGTGCGCGTGGACCTCGCGGCCGAGCCGAAGAAACCCAAACCGTTGCGGGTCACCGTCACCTTGGATGAGGTCGCTAAGCCCCACCCTTTGAAGTTGAAGCGGACGCCCCGCGCGGCTGCCTATGCGGAGGCCGCGGGACGTGAGCCGAGCGCACCGGTGGCACCGCTCAAGCTTCCGGTAGGCATGGGCAAGCACAGGCTAACGGTGGCCTTGCCTACGACGATGACGGGTTGCTTGGTGGTGCGCGGCGTGCCGCTGCGCCAACCAGCGGCGGTCGCCGTCGTCATACCTCCTCCGCCGTTACCTGCAACAACACCAGCCCAAGCAACCCCTGTCCCCCATGAAGCGGCGTCGTCACCACCCGCGCCGGCAAGCCCTCCTGTGGTCGTACCGGTTGCGAACCTTACATCGGCGCAGGCAGCTCCGGCATCGGCACCCGCGGCTTCGGACGGCTCAGGCGTCGAGGAAATCACGGCCTCACCTGTTGCCTACGACTCCGGCGTTGACACCGCATCTGCCTCGCAGGTCGCAGCAGCCACTGGCTCGGGGTTGCAAGCGGGTGTCGTGTTGGGCGGGGTATTGCCGCGCGGCGACTTGAAGCCTGGCTTCTTCATATCGTTGGCTGCCGACCTGCCGTTGTCGCTGATGGGGCTGCCCGGCGAGTTGCAACTCGCCAGCGTGACCTTGCAGCTCGGCGTCGAAGCGCGCGCAGGTTATGCACCCATGCGGCAACAAGATACTGCCCTTGTGCCCGGGCGCGG
>JAKLEG010000578.1 GCA_022703175.1 Myxococcota bacterium
GCCGGCCCGAATCAGACACAACCCCGGCGATTCGGCCCCCTCCACACACAACTTCTCACCCGCCTTGACCGGCAGCTCCACCACGACGCTCCCCAAGCGCGCAAGCTCGATGGCGGACATCCCCTTAGCGATCATGTGAGTCTTGAAAAATGTGGCATCCATGGTTGCCTCCTGACCGGCACCTCCGGAATCTATCGAACCAGGAGGGCCTCTGACAACCCGCGCACGACCTCGTTGTTGTTTGGCAACGGAAGTCTTAGGTTGCGCGATAACCGGGGGATTGGAGGCAGTTGTGATTTTAGTACGCTGGTTCGCTTGTTCCCTCGTTGTTGCTACCCCCGTCGCGCCCCTCGCGGCGTCCCCTCTCACGGCAACCCACCGTCTGCATGGCATCCAGGAATTGCTTGAACGAGGCGAGATTGATGATTCCGAGGCCATAGTGATGCGGGCACTCGCCTACCAGAAGCCGGAAGCGCTGCCCGCGGCGCTCCAGTCTCTGGCCCCGAACCCTGTCAGCTGCGCCACGCCGGTGTTGCTCAACGCTTACCAGGCCCGGTTGCGCAACACCCTGAGCTTCAAAGCAAGTCAGCTGGACCAAACCCGCGCGGGCCGACCCTCAAGCGCCGGCTACATTGAGTCAACACAGTTCCCGGTGCGCGTGCATTACGTCACGGCGTCCCTTGCCGACATGGCCCAGGAGGTCCTCGATGCCGTGGACTACTCTTGGCAAAAAGAGACCGTGAACATGGGGTTCTTGCCCCCGATGGGCGACTTTGGTGGTAGCGGCGAAGGAGGCAGCGCCGACTACGATTTCTATGTCGGTGATGCCGAAGGTGCCGCCGGTTACACGATGCCCGAATCCAGTTGGCCCGATACCGCCTGGTCGGATTGCACGTCTTACATCGTCATCGACAGAACCTTGCCCACATCCAACGACATCAAGACCACCGTGGCGCACGAGCTGAACCATGCCATGCAGATGGCCTACGACTGCGGCGAGTGGGATTCGCTGTACGAAAACACATCGAGCTACATCATGGAAGTCGTCTACGACAGCGTGAACGACTACATCTACTACCTCCCCGAGTTTCAACAGAACCCCGGCTACCCGTTCGAGCGGTTCAGCTGGGGTGATCTGTTCCAGTATGGCGGCTTTATCGTGGCCGCCGTGATCGACGAGGGCTTGGGCAATGGCGACGGCAATAAGATCCGCGAGGTGTGGGAGAACTGTAAGCAGAACAGCGACTACAACAATGAGCCGGATTTCCTGGACGTCGTGGATGACCAGATGGGCCTTGCAGGAGGTGGCTTGGATGGCTTTCAACAAATGCTGGCGGAGTGGAAATACCTGACGGGCACCCGTTCCGATGGCGCCCACTTGAGTGAGGCAGGCACCTGGGACGACGTCTACGGCAATGATACCCAGCCGCCGGATGCTGCCACCCACGCGCTCAGCACGCTCCCCGTAAACAAATCGGTGACCGCCGGGCCGCACGTACATGGCGCGGCCTACGTACGCGTCGCCATTCCGAGTGGCACGAACGGCACGCTTTATTTAAGCTTTGACGGTGCCGCGACCACCCGTTGGGCGCTCAACCTCATCTGCTGGGGTGGCAGCGGCCAAGCCCAGGTGACGCCCATTGAAATGACCGATACCACCCAAGCCAACGTCGGCATCCCTGTGTCGGGCAAACCGAATTGCACGCTGGCCATCGCCAACCTGGGTCCAACCAACTACGACGTCGATCGCGATTACCAAGGCATCGCCAGCAAGACCTACAGCTACTCGTATGGCTTGGATTTTGTCATTGGCGCGTTGGGCGCACCCACCATCGCCAGCGTCAGCCCCGAAACTGTGGATTGCGCCGGTGAAGCGGGTGTCACCGTGAACGGCAGCAACTTCTACCAAGGCTCGCGCCTGCTGCTGAACGGCTTGCCAGCGCGGATCCTGTCATTGACGCGTACGTCGTTCACATTTACCGCCCCGGGCCGCACGGAAAGCGGACGCTTGCCATTGGTGTTTACCAACGCCGATGGCCAAGCTGTCACCACCGACCTCCTCTACCTGGGCGGCAGCTGCAGCTGTGAGTGCGACCAAACCGAGCACTGCGAAACCGCGTGCGCCTGCGATGTCGAGTGCCTCACCTGCGCCTGCGACACCTCATCCAGCTGCGACTCCGACTGCGATTGCGACCCCAAATGCGACGACGAAGGCTGCAACGCCGTGCCAAACAATCGACCCGAATTCCAGCTGGCCATCATCGGCCTGGGCGGCCTGGGCGGCTTGGCCCGCAGCTACCGCCGTCGGCGTTTGCCGAAAGAGTCGGCCAAAAAGGCAACGCCACAATGACACACCACCTCGCATTCACGGCATGCTTGGCAAGCTCGCTAACCTTGTCGCTCGCCTGCACTGCGGTGGACGAGCTTCCCGACGTCGCCAAGCTCACGGCTAACCGGACGCCGGTCACATTGGCCTACTCCGCCAACCTGTGGGCCGAGCTCACCGAATGTGGGTGACACTCCAACCCGCTGGGCGGTCTGGCCCGGAAAGCGACCCTCTTGAATGAAGCCCGCGCGCAAGGCCCACTGTTGGCCTTGGATGCGGGTGACGCCTTTTCAGAATCAGCCACGCCCGCGCCTGCTGAGCGCGACCGCTATGAGTTGCGCGCCCACGCCATCGTGCAGGCCATGAACAAAATGGGGATGGGTGCTTTCACTCCCGGAGAGCGCGACCTGGCACTGGGTGAGGCAACGCTCACAGCTCTGGCCCACGAAGCCAGCTTTCCGTTCTTGGCCGCCAATTTGAAAACCAAGGCCGATGTTGCGCCCTTTGCTGCGAGCCAACTGTTGACGGTGGGACCGCTCAAGTTGGGTGTCATTGGCTTGGTGGGGCAACAACTCGGCCTGACACCTGCCACCTGGGAAACCCTGGAGTTCGTGGTGAGCGATCCGGTGGCCGCAGCCGCTCCAATGGTGGCAAGCCTCAAGGCGCAAGGCGTCGACGCCGTGGTGGTGTTGGGTCACTTGGACGCCGCCGACGAGCAACGCTTGGCCAAAACGGTGCCCGGAATTTCACTCATCATTGGCGGCCACGCTGGCCGCATGTTGACCGTCCCAAAAGGTCTGGGTTCAGACGCCACACGACCGGCACCTTGGTTGCTAGATGCCGGATCCAAGGGCAAACAGGTGGGCTTCTTGAGCCTGTATTTAGGCACGCAAACGTCCGCCGAGCACTGGATGGACTTGACGGCGCGGGTTGAAGAGCAACGTCAGGTGGTGGCTCAAGCGCGCAACGTCGAACGCGCCCAGTTGAACCTCACCAAGGCGAAGGACGAGACCGCAAGCTCGCCGGAGCAGCGAGCGAAGCGCTTGCAGGGGCTCACAGACGAGCTGAGGCGCCAAACGGACGCGTTGGCCAAACGCCGCACTGCGGTAAGTGCGATGCCGTCGCTTTGTGCGTCCGACGTCTTGCTCATGAACACGGTAACCCCGGTGGCCATCAAGATTGTGCAAGAACCTGAGGTTGCCCAAATCGTGGCCAAAGCCCAGGCTGCGATTGACACCCTCGCCAAGGCCCTGGTTCCTCGGGCCAAGGCCGACAAATAGGCCGCCTAGACGATTCCGGTAGCGGCCTGCGTGCCGGTAGATTAGATTCTTCGCAGGCTGTTTCCCGAGGAAGTCCCATGTTGCAAACCGTGCGTGCCGCGCTTTTCGTTTCGTTGCTATTCGCGAACCTCATCGCTTGTACGGAGGACGCGCCGGTCGTGCGTCACCCGTCCACCTCCCATGGTGATACAGCAGTGGGCGACCCTGCTAACTCAGACGACGGCGCTACCG
>JAKLEG010000579.1 GCA_022703175.1 Myxococcota bacterium
CTCTAGCGGCATGCCGGTCGTGTTAAGCGGAAACACCACCTTGTCAGGGGTGAGGGTCATTTCCACCTTTTGCATCTGGTTGTCGTAGCCGACGGCGGTGACGGTGTTGTTCTCACCGCGTTTCAGCTCGTGAACCGTCACGGGTACGGCGGCGCCGGTTTTGTCTTTGAACGGCGTCTCCCAGAGCACGGGGCGACGATCGGCGGGATAAACCACCGCGTCGCTTGCAGCGGCGAGCGCCACGGCCTCACCCAGCCCCATGGTCTTCTCGTCGCGGCCAGCGAACGCGGCCGACTTGGTGTCGAGCGCGCGCGAGTAGTCCAGCGCCCCAAACTCTTTGGGCGCCTTCAAACCGCGTTTGTACCAGCCGTCATCGCTGCGGGGTGCCTGTAGGTGCCCGCTCTTGTAGTCGAGGAAAAGCTCGAAGGCGAACAGCCCAAAGCTGGCTAGGCCGCAGGCAATGCTCACCGCGGTGCCGCCCGGCACGAACAGCATCACCAAGCTGACCACAGCCAAGAAGATGGAGAGCCACGTCCATGGGTTGTCCAGCTTGAAGCGGACACCGTCTTCCTTGGCCAACTCGCCGCCAATTTGCTCGGCGAGCTTGTCGGTGACCATCGTGCAGTACTCGGTGAGGATGGCGTCGCCACGGGTCGTGAGCGACATGCCACCCATGACGCTGTGGTTCTTCTTCACCCAGTCGATAACTTGTTGTGTGCTCGGCGCATCCCCCAAGGCCTTCATCGCGTCGCGTAGGCCGTCGGCACCATCCTTACGGAATAGCACCAGGCGTGCTTCGTTCTCGGCCCCCTTTTTGTCCCACTCTTTCAGAGCCTCGGCGTTATCTTTTTTGCCGGCGGCAAACGCTTTGAACGTTGCCTGGTAGTAGGCCAGCAGCGGCTCCTTGCCGACTTCTCCGTCAGTCATCCGCGCTGCTTGTTGGGCCAATGCGATTTGGCTCTTTGGCTTGGCATCAAGGTTGGCCAGCGTCCATGGGAAGTATTGCGGGTACTTCGCGTGCAGGGCCGAAAGCTCGGTCATCTCGGCCACGGTGACGACGTTGTCGCGGAAGTTCACCGCCGACATCGCGATCTTGTTGCCAAACACCTCATTGTTCAGATGCGCCAAAATCTCGTCGGCATCTTTGCGCGTGGCGGGGGGGGCTTTGGCGTCGTTCAGCTTGGCGTACAACGCTGGCGCCAGATCGGTGACCAGAATGCCGACGTTGTAGTTGTCGAGCTTGCGGGTCGCGAGGATATTTTTGAGCTCGGCCTCGACCATCGGCCACGCCGGGCTCTGGCCAAATTTCGTGCGGGCTGGCTCCAAGCGGCTTTGGATCTCGTTGGGCGTCAACTTGACATCGCCGCGTCGCACATCGGCGACATCGCGCGCAAGCTCATGAGCAATCGCTTGGCCAACGGTTGCGGCCGGAGCCTCTGCAGGCGCCACTACGGGCTCACCTGCGACTTTGTTGTGCGGGATTTCGGGCGTTTTGTCTTGGCCGATGTTAAACAGTTTCATGGCGCCACCTTGCTATTTCAGTTTCGGAAGTGCACAGAATCATTAACGAAATTGCACGATTCTACAACCCCTACGCCGCTACATACGCCACTTAGGGGTGGGGAGAACTGGTCGCTACAACTACCATCCCCGCAGATGATTTGCCCAGACGGGGTGTTGATGCGGATCCGGCCGCTAGCGCCGCCACCGCCGCCCCAGGCGGTCTGCTCATTGCCGGGCAGCTTCACCGGCAAGAGTGTGTCTACGCCGCCAACGACATAGCCATCGTTGCAGGGGAGATTGTCCGGGTTCAGGCTGCCGTAAGGTGCGTTTTGACCGGCACCGGTGCTCCCGCCTTCGCCACCAGCAGTTGCTGGATATGCGGCCTGGCCCGCACCGCGTCCATAGGCGGTCTGGCTCGTGGGTGCGGAGTAGCAGGCGTAGACATTGCGGGTTACGTTGGCTTTGCTGTCGACATAGTTGTTGAAGTAGCAGCCTGCGCCGCCGCCGCCACCTTCCGTGTTCAACCGGCCGCCCGCTTCGACGAGCACATTTTGGGCCTCGATAAGTAGCGCGCCGCCGCTGCCTCCGCCTCCGCCCGTCTGCAGAAGCCAGCCGGCCCAGTGCCGGGTGTCATAGGAGCCATCGGCGTTCGAGGGGTCGGGGCAACTCACGCAGTTCCACTTGATTGGGTAGCTCAGGTAGTCGTTCAGTTTGTTGCCGTTGTAGAGACCTGAGCCATCAGGGGCCTTGGTGTAGTCCATGCATTCCAGGCGACCTTCGCCACCTTGACCCCAGGTGCGGATCATGCCGGCGATGGTGACGTTCTGGGTCGACACAATCTGCAAGGCGCCGCCCCCCGAGCCACCTGCCCCAATAGGGGCTGGGAAAGCATTCCAGAGACTGGTTTCCCAGGCCGCAAAAGTGCTCCATGGCGAGGGGCTGCAAGTTCCTGGTTGAGCCCAGCACCCCGCAACGCTCTCGTTGTTACCCAGGTCGTTCTTGTCCAGGGCACGCGCCGCCCAGCCATTGCCGCCGCGACTGCCGCCCACGAGAGGTTGCAGCTCCCGACGTCCGTAGGCGAGGCCGCCCAAGACATGGTTGCCGGTCGCACCTGAATAGCCTCCCGCGGCGGCGTAACCAGCACCGCCACCACCGCGGATGTCGAACGGCCGTGCGGCGTCTGTGGCATCTTCGGCCTTGCCGTTAGAAACAGCGCCGCATTCGATATCCCAGAGGCCACCCAGCGTGATGTCACCCGTCGCAGCGAGCACGAATGGGCGATCACCGGTGCAGGTGACGTGTGCCCCGGAGGTGATGCTGATGGTGCGGAAGCGCACCGCCACCAGGTCGGGGATTTGGGCGCTGGGAAGGCCAGGGGGTTCGTTGCTCCCGGTATGGAAGCTGCCCTGGGGGATGATTTTGTAGTCGCTTGAGGCAAGCGACAGCGGCTGGCTGTTCACCGTGATGATGGGCGGGCCGCTGGTGCTGGTGTCGATGGTGATGGTACCGGCGTTGGCGGTGAGGTCGAGCGATGGGCCGCCGCTTTGCTCCAACCAATCGAGCGTGACGCCTTCCCGATGCGGGGTCGTGCCATCCCAGTAGCCCCAATTAGAGGGTTCGATGCAGTGAGTCACAGGCTCAAGCGCGCAACCAAACGGGCAGATGCGGCCCAATGTGCTGTACCACTGGGTGAGACTGCCTTCACCGTTGCTGGGGCTGCAACTCTCGCACGCCGAGCCCGGCTTGGGGGTGCCGGCGGTATAGAGGATGCCATCAATGAAGCAGCGATCGTCACGGCAAACCACCGGGTCGCTGCCGGCATCGGGAGGGGCGCAGACACCGTCATTCTGAAAATCGGCATCATTATTACAAAGGTCGCCGACGTCGAAAAAGCTCCAGTCGGTGCGACTGTTGTTGGGAGTACAAGCGGCGCAGGCGTTGTCGGGGTTGGTGTCGCCGCCTACGACCACGGTGCCGTCGCTGTAGCAATGATTAGGCGAGCAGGTGGGGGCATCGCCGCCGGAGGCCTCTTGGATGCAGATGCCGTCTTCGCTGGCGCTGGTGGTGCAAGGCTCACCGACGTTGACGGTGCCACCGCTGCAATGGTGGTCTTCACCGCAGCTGGTCCCCGTTGTGCAGACGTTGCCGTCGTCGCAGCTTTCACCGGTGGCAAGATAGATGAGCTCGCAGACCTTCTTGGAGTTGCACTGGGCCTTGGTTACGCAGGCTTGGAACTCGGGTGGGATTGCGCAATCGGTTGAGACCTCACACTCGTCACCCGGTGGTAAGGTGTTCAAGGTGCTCTTGTTG